>JAHFAA010000383.1 GCA_023250775.1 Bdellovibrionales bacterium | reverse complement strand
AGTGTACGCTTCAAAATTTCGCGCACAACCGCAGAATCATCGACAATAAGGACCTTAATTTTTTTTGTAAAATCCAACATATTAAAAAACAATCACCTGAAAAAACATGGCACGCCCTTCAATTTGAAAACTAATTAAATGATTGAGATCGGCAAGGGCTTGCCAATCTATGGGATCAAATTTCTCTGTACACGGAAGTTCAAGTTCGTAATTTCCTTTCTCCTCTAATAGGCGCGAGACGATATTACCTCCGACAATATTCATGATCTCAGTCGCAGCATCGATGGAGGTCATCGTTAGAAATTCTGGCGCCTCTGGCCCCAGGCCGAGAAAGTTGCCAATCACTTCTTTTGAGGTATCTTCAGGAAAGAGCATCACAAACCGTCCGTTGAGATCGCCGGAAAAGCCCATTTTCACTTTTAAATAAGCAATGTCGCGAGTCGGGACTAACGGTTCATCGAGAGGATCGGCAAATAAAAAAAGATGTTGCTCTAAAATTGATTGAAGCAGGTCATGGGCGACCTCGAGAGTTTTTTCCATTACATTACCCCTTTTAAAAGGTCGGTAATACTTTTCAAAACTTCCGGTGTGAAAGGTTTCTTTAGAAAATATTTCACACCTTTCCCCTGTAGCTGCGAGATGCGGTTTTGATCGACGACGGAAGAAGTAATAATCACGTGGGTTTTTTGGCCGAGACCTTTGGCCGCCATAGCATCGATCAATTCGGTTCCCGTCATAATAGGCATATTAATATCTAAAAAAAGACAGTGAATATTTTGGTTTTCCATAATTCCCAAGGCATCTTTTCCATTTCCTGCTTCAAAAAGTTTGGCATCAGAAAGCCCCACCATGCCTAAAACTTTTTTGACATAACTTCGGCTTAGGAGTGAATCATCAGCAATCAATATATTCACACAATCTCCTTTTATATCACGTGCTCTTCTTGGCCATTAATTTTGACAGTGGTTGTCCCGTTGGCGACACTAATAAACATTGTCTTGGCGGTTTTATCGCCGATTAATTCGCCCTTAATCAGCATATTATTTTTCATAAGGATTTTTCGCAAAATTGCATAATTGCGTTCTCCTATGCGAAAGAGATTTTTGTCGTCCATGGGATGTCCCGCACCGGCCACTTTGCAAATAATATTCTTTTTTTCAGCGCCGCGATTGAACATCTCCTGCAACAGGGCCGTCATTCCAGAATCAACAAACATACAGGGTTTCTCTTTGGCCTTTTCCGCATCGGCACCAACCGTTGGCAACATACAGTGCATCATCCCCGTAACATGAGTCACGGGATCGTACAGCGCCACTCCCACACAAGAGCCCAGTGAGTAGGTCACAAGAATATCGTTCTCATCATGAGAAATTGCCATTTCGGAAATTCCCACAACCACGATATTCTTACTACGGTCCAACATCATCGCCCTCTTTTCTGTACACAGACGGTTTAATCGTCGTATAGCGCACAGGGCATTCGGTTAAAGTTTCAGAATGGCCGATAAACAAAACTCCCCCAGGTTTCAAGAGGCGATGAATATCGGCCACTAATTTATTTCGTACAATCGAGTCAAAATAGATCATGACATTTCGACAAAAAACAAAATCAAACGGCCCCGACATGGGAAAGGGTGGGGCCGACAAATTTATTCTGGCGTAGGAAACCAGTGCGCGAACCTTCTGATCAATCTCGAACTGGCCATGGTCACGAGTGGAATGAGTGTAAGCAAGCTGATAATGCCGTGGAATATCGGCGAGCTGTTTATTCTCATAAACCCCAAGTTTGGCCTTGGCCAACACACGGGTGGAAATATCTGTTCCCAGAATTTTAATATCATAATTCGCAAGATTGAGTGTATTCGCCACAGTCATCGCGATGGAGTATGGCTCCTCCCCTGTCGAACTTGCGGCAGACCAGATTCGAAATTTACTTTGCCCGTTCGCGGCCCAGCGTTTTAAGACCTGTTCAAAAATCTGAAAATGCTGGGGCTCACGAAAAAAATGAGTCACATTGGTCGAGATGGCGTCGAGAAAAGAAATCATCTCGGCGCCATCATGATCATTTCGCAAAAATTCAAAGTAATCTTTGGGGGAAGAGAGCCCGATCTCGCGCATCCGTTTGCCGATGCGCGCTTCGAGTAGAGACTCTTTTCCCTCTTTCAGATTGATCCCACTTTTTGCATAAATGAGATCTTTGAATACATTAAACGTTTGAGCATCAAGCATAATTAAAACTTCATCAACTCAGCTTCAGTCAAAGGGATGACCTCATCAGCTGTTTTTTTGTAAACGGTTTCTTTTTTCTTTGGGGCGGCCTTATGAGTTGGCTCATGCTGCGCAGGAGGCGCGTTGTGGGCCAATTTCAAATGCGTTTGCTTGGCGGCCGTCTTGGCATGGCCAGCATCATGCCCCAGTGTGAACTGTCCAACCATCTGAGCAAGCTCCTCAGACTGACCATTCAACTCTTCAGCGGCACTAGCAGATTCCTCTGACAGTGAGGCATTGGTCTGAGTGACCTTGTTCATTTCAGAAACAGCGCCATTGATTTGATCAATCCCTTTGGATTGCTCATTCGTTGCGGCGGCAACTTCAGCAATCAACTGCGCTACTTTTCGCACACCTTCGACGATCTGTTTTAAGACATCACCGACTTGAGTCGATACCGCCACCCCATTGGCTGCATTGCCTTGAGATTCTTCGATTAGGGCCGAAGTATTTTTTGCGGCCTGAGCACTTCGTTGGGCCAGGTTGCGAACTTCTTCCGCCACAACGGCAAATCCTTTTCCAGCTTCACCGGCACGCGCGGCCTCAACGGCAGCATTCAAGGCCAGCAGATTTGTTTGAAATGCGATCTCATCAATCGTTTTAATAATTTTGGCTGTTTGATCAGCTGAGGTTTTGATCTTTCCAATCGCATCCGCCATTGCCGCCATGGATTGATTGCCTTTTTCAGCATCTTTCTTGGCGGTTTCGGCCAAGGTATTGGCCTGATTCGCATTGTCCAAGTTTTGCTTCACCATAGATGTCATTTCTTCCAAGCTGCTAGAAATTTCTTCTAAGGCAGAGGCCTGCTCATTGGCCCCTTGAGAAAGATTCTGGGCACCACTGGAAATCTGCGTACTGGCGGATGTCACCTGTTCTACAGATTCTGAAACTTGCACCAGCGCATCGTGCAAATTAATCACGGCACTATTCAAGTTATTTTTAATCATGGCGTGGTCACCTTGATACTCACCCACAACTCTTGACGTCATGTCACGATCAGCAACTTTCTGGAGAACTTTTCCCGCTTCATTAATCGGCTTCAAAATGGCATCGAGAGTTTTATTGAATCCACCCACAATTGCGCGAAATTCAAAATTTGTTCCGGCTTCATCACCACGAATATCCAGTTTTCCTTCCACCGCGGCTGCCGTTAACTTTTTGGCCTCATCTAAAAGGAAATTGACCGTACTTCCAATATTTCTCGCAAAGATCACGCCAAGGATCACCATGAAAGCAATAATGGCAGCAAAAATACTTAAGCTCATCTTGATTGCGGCCATGGCATCATCGCCATTTTGCTCAGATCGATTTTTTGCACGCAACTTCACCACATCAACAAAATTCTGGACATCCTTTTGGACTTCACTGCGTGCAGCAAAAAACTCACCTTCCAAAATTACTCTTGTGGCCTCGGCCTCTTTCTTTTGTTCAGAGAGAGTGATGACTTTATCGACGGCCTTGAGATAGATTGCAAAATTAGCTCTAAATGCTGCGATTATTTTCTTAACTTCGTCTGCCGTAACTACTTTTTCAATCTCGGAAATATTTTCATCAATATCATCAAGTCGCTTCTTCATGGCTTCTTTAAGTGTTTTTTCGGCTGCAGGATCAGAGGTTAACACCATATCGCGTACGTTGGCGGCGTGACGTTGAAAGGAGCCATTAATTTCCGCCACATTACCAAGGGGAACTGTGTTGAGTGCATAAAGTTTTGTGTCAGAATCATCGGCATCTTTGAGTGCTTTGTAGTTTATGCCTCCCATGACTCC
>JAHFAA010000382.1:2809-4060 GCA_023250775.1 Bdellovibrionales bacterium | reverse complement strand
TAATTTTGGGGCTTCTGTCTCAGTTTGTGCACGCCCAAGGTGTTGATCTCGAAGATCTCGATTTGCTCGACAAGGGTGATGCTGAGGTTTTAAAAAGTGGTGACATCAAAAATCAAGCCGAGCAAGGAGAATTGAATCAGTCAGAATTAGAAGAAAAAGATGATTTGGAATCTTTGAAAGGTGATGTCGGCGATGTCCTTTTTAAAGATGAACCGAAGGCCGAAGGCGGCGAAGAATTTCAGGCCGGCAAGAAAACGGGGAGTGGTAACGGCTCCAAGGTTGACGTCAGTAAAACGCTTAATGAGCCTAGTACTGGCGAGGGCGAGGGAAAAGGTCCTATCATTTTTGACGTCGGGCCGGAAGAAAAAAAGCTTTTGGAAATTTCAAAATTTGTAGAAAATAAGATTCCCGAAAAAGAATGGAACACCATTGCCTCGGCCTCAAAAACCCAGAAATATGTGGTGCAGGAGGGGGATTATCTTTGGAAAATCGCCAAGACTTTGTTTGGTTCTGGATTTTATTATTCAAAGATCTGGTCGTTGAACCCCAATATTGTTAACCCCCATGAAATTGAGCCCGGAATGGTGTTGGTTTTTGAAACTGGTGATACCGACACTCTTCCCACTGTCCAACTTGGAGATTTCGAATCCGCACCAACTACCGTGGCTGAAGGAACAGGGGCCCAAGGCGCTGATAAACAATATTTTGATTTTAAAGAATTTGGAGATGAAGCTAAGCCGGAATGGTTGGATCAGAGGAAAAAGCTTCAGAGTCAGGGGATTTTCTTTCAGTATTCTTCCGATGCAACTTATGACGATCTTGCTTTGGCCGGAGAAAAAAATCTCAATAAGGAATATCAAAAATACGAGCCACCTGAAAGTGATATCACAATTGAAGAGCCGGGCGAGAATTATGATGATGGCGGCTTCGACAAAAATTCCAAGATTGTCTTTGATGTAAAAGAAGGTTTTTTTCTCAATAGCTTTGTAACAACCAACGTTGTGCAAGATTTTGGTTACATTGATTCTATCGCTCATGAGGCGGTTTTTATAAATCGCTTTGATAAGGCCTATGTGCGTTTTGATGAAGCGGTCAAAGTTAAACCAGGCGACCTGTTTTCGGCCTACACAGCTGATGGCAAAGTGTCACATCCTATTTCAGATCGTTCTGGATATCGATACACGATTGTGGCACAGCTTAAAACTTTGCGAAAAATTAATAATGTTTGGGAATGTTTGGTAACGGATGTTT
>JAHFAA010000382.1:0-2799 GCA_023250775.1 Bdellovibrionales bacterium | reverse complement strand
TACCGTCTACACTCCAAAAATTAATCGGATTGTGCGTACCTTTTCCAAGAAAAATATTGAAGCAGCTATCATTGATTCATACCGCGAAACGGCCAATGGAATTAGCTTTGGTGATGTTGTCTATCTCGATCGAGGCCGTGCCGATGGGGTAGAGATGGGAACCGTCTTTGAAACATATTCATTTTTTGACCGAGGAACTGGGAAAAAGATCACGCCAGATCCCACCTATAAAATAGGCGAAGTGACAGTCATTTCCCTGACCGATGATTTTTCCACAGGCATTATTACAAATTCGTCATCCGAAATTGGTTTGGGTGCCGTTTGCCTTTCCAAAACGGCTGAGCAGGCGGCCCGTGCGTCTCGTGTCCAAGGTAAGGATATGCTGAAAGGTGTGCAGAAAATGGAAGGTCAGGCTTTGGATGAGCTGGATGTGGAATTGAATGTTGATGATTTATCTGACGATCTTTTGAAAAAGGCCGATTCGGTTCAATTAACAGAAGATGAGCTTGAAGAATTAGAGCGACAGGAACGTGAGAAGTCGGTTATTCAGGATCAGGAAAAAGATTTAAAAGAACTCGATCGTCTTGAATCCGAAATCCTCGAGAATGAAGGCAAATTAAATGAAGTTAAAGTTGATGAGGATAAATTCCTTGAGCAGCAAGATTTGAACAAGGTCGAGAAGAACGGCCAGGCCAAACAAGACCCCAACTCCTTTGAGTCATTGGAAGACATAGAGCAAGAAATTGGGCGTCAATATATGGATGAAGATTTAAATGCAAAAGACAATCCTTATGGCCTGTCTGAATTTGACCTTGAAGAAATAGACGAGTTATTGAATACTGGTGCTGACGCGAAAAAATAGTGTAAACCAAACAAAATTAGTATTGAATCCTCAATTCAATAACAATACCTGGTGAACTTAAGGTGATCGAATGGTAGCAGGACAAAAGGCCAAGGCGAAAACAAAGGTGAAGGCCAAGGCCAGGCCCGGCACGAGTAAAACAAAAGCGGCAGCAAAGTCAAAAAAAGTTAAACCTTCCGTTGAAGCTAAGGTCAAGCCTGAAACCAAAACCAAACTGCTGGCAAAAGGAAATGCTCCAAAGGATCACGTCCGAATTCGAGGACCGTATAATCTTGTGGTGGTCGAATCACCATCTAAGGCCAAGACAATTAAAAAATATTTGGGACCCGGCTATCAAGTGGTTGCAAGTAATGGCCATATCAAAGATTTGCCAAAATCCAAGCTTGGCGTCGACATAAAAAAGAATTTTGCCATGGACCTTGTGCCGATCACCGGCAAGCAAGACAAGATTGATAAAATTTGTCAGATGGCCGTTCATGCCAAAGAAATCTATCTCGCGCCCGATATGGACCGTGAAGGTGAGGCCATCGCGTATCATATTGCGGAAGAAATTGGGCGAAAGAATATTCATCGAGTGATTTTTAACGCGGTTACAAAAACCGCCGTCAAGGCCGCAATCTCCAATCCCACAAAATTGAATCACAATATGTATGATTCCCAGAAAACACGGCGAATTCTCGACCGTCTGGTTGGGTATAAAATTTCGCCCCTTTTGTGGGACAAAGTTCAGCGCGGTATTTCAGCCGGGCGTGTTCAATCAGTGGCGCTGCGGATTATTGTTGAAAGAGAAGATGAAATTCATGCCTTTAAACCTGAGCAATGGTTTTCAATCGAAGGGAGTATTGAGAAAAAAGGCGTAGTTTTCAATATCGCCTATTTTGGAGAGGCCTCCGACAAAAAAAATGAAATAAAAACCTTAGAAGAAGCGAAAAAGATTTTAAAAGATTGTCAGGGACGTCCTTTCAATGTTTTCGATATTAAACGAAGAGAACGTCGCCAAAACCCCACGCCACCTTTCACCACCTCTAAATTGCAACAAGATGCCGCTAATAAGTTAGGTTTCACCGCCAAAAAAACCATGATGATTGCGCAACGACTCTACGAAGGTGTCGAGCTGAGCGGTCAAGGTCTCCAAGGTTTGATCACCTATATGCGTACTGACTCTGTGCGAACTGAGCCTGAATCTCTCAATTCAGTTCGTGAGTATGTTGCAAAAAAATATGGCAAAGATTTTCTTTCTGAATCTCCTATTATCTATAAAAAGAAGGGCACCAGCAAAGTTCAAGATGCTCACGAGGCCATTCGCCCCACAAATTTGGAATTTACTCCTGAATCTGTGCGCGCTGATTTGGACGGGGACCAATATGCTTTGTATGAATTGATCTGGAACAAATTTGTTTCCTCCCAGATGTCCCCTGCTGTTATTGATCAAACGACTGTTTTGCTTGATTGTAGCAAACACTACTTCAAGGCCCTCGGCTCCATCGTAAAATTTGCAGGTTTTCGAACCGTTTATTTTGAAGCGGCCGCTGAGCGGGCGCATCGAAATGAAGAAAAGAATGGCGAGGAAGAAGAGAGTCCTAATTCTGATCATTCAAATGAACTGCCAGAGCTGCAAGTGGCGGAAAAATTGCCCTTAAAAAATCCGCTCAAAGACGAAGAACATTGGACCTCGCCACCTCCGCGTTTTTCTGAAGCAAGTTTAGTCAAGGCCTTAGAGGAAAAGGGCATTGGCCGTCCTTCAACGTATGCTGCCATTATTTCGAACATTCAAGATCGAAAATATGTGGACAAAATTGAGAACCGTTTCATTCCTTCGGAACTCGGAATTGTGGTTTGTCGCATGCTGATTCAGGCTTTCCCTGTCATTATGGAAGTCGCCTTCACGGCAAAAGTTGAAGATCTTTTGGATAAAATTGAAGATGGCGAGATCAAGT
>JAHFAA010000381.1 GCA_023250775.1 Bdellovibrionales bacterium | reverse complement strand
ATGGCGGCACTTAAGGTAAAATCCAAAAGGAATATTCAAAGTTATAGGATCACAGCAGAAAAGGGACAGTTCCCTACGGATTCGCAGCTCCAGATTCGGGCGGCAGATTGCCCCTCAGACATCACCGTTTTAGAGATTTTAGGTGAGGGCGAGGCCCCACTCCCCTCCTGTATTCCAGGCCTAGAATGGGTTGGGCCTTTTCCCAATATCAAAAAAGTATTTTTCTCCGATGTTGAGCTGGGAACTCTGACCCTGGAAAAAAGCTTCTTCGTTGTGCTCGAAAATGTCACTCTGAAAAATGTCTCTTTTCAAAAAATGACTCTGGAAGATTTTATCCAAACTCTTCCTCCACAACTTAAATCCTTGAGTATTATCAACTGTGGCCCTTTTGGTTCCACAGAAAAATGGTCTAAAAAACTGCTTCCGCACTTGGAGCAGTTAGATTTATCAAGAAACCAATTGCGAAAATTACCGACCTGGGTACAGGATTTGGCGGCACTCAAAAGACTCACCTTGGACAGCAATCAGCTCGAAGCGCTGCCCCTCTATTTAAAAAATCTCCCCAAACTTAATCATCTCTCGCTGGATGGAAATCCCTTTTCTGATGAGGCCAGAGTCGAAATTCAAAAAAATTTTAATTTGTGGTTTTAGAGGGTGCCAGTTCCCCGGCACCCTCTGATTTTCTTAGTACAAAACGAAATTATAAAAGTTGCCTTTGGACCAGCTGGTGAATTGCTGAGCATTCATCACGGTATTGGCGGGACGGAGAATTACTCCAAGCTCCATGGTCATCGGGCTGCCACGAAGAGGGCCGTAGTACGGGCCCAACAATTGCGCCAACGAAATTTCCAAAAAGGCGCGCCCTTCCTCTTTCACCAAGCGATATTCACCAGGCATGAGCGGACGATCGATGGCCATTCCTCTTACCGTATTTAAACGTAGATAAAAGGAAATCTCATTCATATCAGGCACGATTTCGTACGGGAAATCAATGTGAGCAAGGCCTAAATTTTGAGAGGCAAAAATGGCCTCACGCTCGATGATCGCGCGATAAGCAGAGGCGAGATAGAGGGCCACATCGACTTGGCCGGTGATGAACAAGGTATCTCCATTCATCTGCCGCTGTCCTTGCATATTGGCAAGCGCCACACAGGCGGGGATGGAACTTTGAGCACCATTATCTTGGGCGCGCAAAGACATTTGATCGCCTCTCAAATCGCCCTGGAATTCAACTTCCATGGCGGTCAAGTTGGTATGGTTGGAAATGGTGTAGTTGATGTTGGCATTCACTTTTTTATCAAGAACCTGATACGGCTGCGTCTCCGAACGATAGCGAGTTACATCACGACAGACCACTTCGTCATAGGGAACATTCTGGCACACATTCTGCGGTGGTGTGTTCTGACAAACTTGCACAGGAGTATTTTGACAAACCCGTTCAACAGTACAAATCGGTTGTCCCTGTGGCCCTGGACGGCAGATGCGACGATCCTGGCAAGTGGTGCGCGTTTCAGTGTGACAAACTCGACCTCCAGGAACAGTGTGACACTCCTGACGATAGCGACGCTCAGTGGTACAAACTCTTTCAGTGTAGGGAACTTGAACTGTGCGATATTCAGTCCGATAAGATTCCGTGTTCATATTCATGGCAAAGTTCGGGTTGGAACGACCGCCATAATAGGTCACTCTACTTGAGTCACTTTCGGCAGCAATAAGTGCGGTGGAAAATAGAAAAGAAATAATGAAGAAGATTCTCAACATACACACTCCTTATGTAGCGACGAATAAAAAAAATGAGCTTAAAAAGCATATCGAGGGAAAAAGCATTTGGCCATTAGTTCTTGCCCGTGAGGTTTTGAATCAGATCGTGCGCTAAGGCCTTGAGAAACAGTGAATGATAAGGACCAATCCCCGGGGGCAAGACACTTGAATCCATAATGTAGAGGTTCTGAAAGCCTTGAGGCCGTCCCAAGCGATCCAAGGGCGCCATCTCATTATTCAAACCACGTAAAACACCACCATTGGGAGCAAACACCAACATCGGATTCACGTAGGCCTGTTGCTTCCATTGATTCAAATAAGTCTCAAACTTTTCCAAGGAATCAAACTGAAAGGAGCGTGCAGTGCCATCGTGGGTCTCTTGAGCGCGGGAAAGCTGGGGCAACATCACCGCTGTGGCGCCGAGATCAAAATGCATTTTTGCGGCCTCCAGGAGTCCTTTTTTTAATTTTTCAAAGCTGCCCGCCAGATTATTATATTTGGCCACACCGCTCACAGGATCATAGGCATTTCCTCCCACATCCTCGTTCATCAGCGAGACCAAAAATGTTCGAACCTGATCAGCATGTCTAAAGAGCGGATAGGCCCATTCCAAAAAAGGCCCGGCAGCTTGGGCCAGATGAGGCCCCTCAAAAGGAATCTCGTGAATCATAAATTCATAGGGGGCCATATCGCCATCACGTTTCGGCCCCAAGGCCATGCGGGTGAATGGTGCAGACATCGCTTGCAAAGGACTAGAATAAAAACCAAAAAGAAGCTGGGAATAATTTAAGGCGATCCCTTTTCCCAGTGCCGGATGCGAGATTCCCGAGTTGCCCATAATTTGCAATGTTCCCGGGATGCCGGCACTTATGATAACGAGCTTTGGCAGAACTTTGAAAACCAGATTATCGGGAAGCTGCAAACGGATCGGCGGATAAATTTCATCTTGAGTATCGCGCGGCCAGGGCAGAGCTCGCATCACCGGCCCTTTGGTTACAAATTTATTTCCGATTCTCTGAACAATCACTTTTTGCACTGAAACGCGAGGAAGAAGACAAAGCGGATTTCGATAATCACTAAGGGCCTCTTTTAAATACATATCCAGAGCGGTGTTTGTCTTGAGATAGGGAGAACTACTTTGGGACGCGCGATCGCCATACCCTGTGCGCAGGGCCTGAACGTCAAGGCCATTCCTTAAGGCCGCCTCTCGAAAAGATTTCTCGCGAGTGGTGAGTTCATTTTCGGAAAAGACTCTCGCCCCTATCACCGTGCTGACACTATTATTGATCTCGGCACGCTGGTCCTCATCGTAGAAGGCCGGAGGAAAGGCCCCCGCCTCACGCTTGGATTGAATAAAGTGAACCATTTCCGCATCTGTAATGGGCCAAGCTACTTGAGGACCTAAAGTATCTCCCCCGCCCACCAGCTCGGGTCGCATGAAAAGAAGTTTTCCCTCTTCTAAAACATTTTTGCTGTTCACAAAATCTGTGTTCCACAAAGCATAGCGCTTCCCCATAGGAGAAAAACGGGTTGGCAACGGGCCTTTATCCACCAACAACACTTTATAACCGGCGTGCCATAACAAATAGGCCAGATAACTTCCTGTGCTACCAGCTCCGACAACGACAATATCAATCTGCCCATCTAAGGTTTGAGTCTTAGAATTGAAAGTGAGATGGCATTTCGAGCGTAATTTAAGCGTGCTCGGATCATCCACGTCTTGATGCTGGCGCTCGTCTAATCCTTGTGCCTGAGCCTCATCTTTGAGCGTTGTTTTCGCCGTGCTCTTTGGTGTTTCGGGAGTTCCTTCATACGACTGATTGGGATCTTCAATCTTTTCTGTCAGGAAAAAATCTTGTTCTAACTCAGAATTTTTATTCTTGAGAAGCGGCCCAAAATGTTCTTCATAAATGGCCTGAGTGATTTTGCCTCTCGCCTTGAGCGCCATTTGGGAGAAAAATGGGATCTGAGAAAGTTGGATGGTATCTAAAAAGCGCCGCCGCGCCTCAGGATACATATTGAAAAGAGCGGGTAAGGTTTTTCGTTCATGAATCCCTGCTAAAAAGGGTGACACTATTTTTTCTAATTCATCCCAGGCCTTGTCTTCACTCCCCTCCGCCCCCTTCTCATGACGTAAATATTCAAAGACCAAAGGCCTTGCCATTTTGGCCTGAAAAAGTTTTACGTTCGATAACAAAGTTAGAAAGGCCGACCACTCTTTGTTTTCTCTCACCTGTCGCCATAACTTTTCCATGATGAGTTCACTCAAGGCACGAATCCTGGCGCGGGACTCAGTTAAGTATT
>JAHFAA010000380.1 GCA_023250775.1 Bdellovibrionales bacterium | reverse complement strand
ATATTCCAAAATTGTTTGCGCATGCTGAACCTGCTGCCTTCGATTGGTAAAACGATAGATGAGCGCACCCGCGATGAGGGAAATGATCAAAAATACAGCCAGGATACCCAAGGCCTCCAGGGCACGCTGGTTTAAACTTTTTAATCCTGTTTTCTTGGTCATAGCAGCTGCAACATTTTCTTTTGCCCAGTTATCAACCTGACCTTCAAGTTTATCTAAAGCAACTTTCAGATTTTCAGAATTTCGATGCAGAGTCGAAAGTGCTTCCAAATCTGGTGTCATCTGATTGAGAAGGGTTTCAACCAATTTTTTATCACCTGCCGAAAGGACAGAACCGCTTACAATCTCTCGTGCGCGCGTAAAGTCAGATTCTATGGAGGCAACGAAAGGCCCAAGTCTCCCTGTGGTGATAAGTAAATTGGCCTTTTCTAAAAATTGCTGAGTCCGTTGTCCGGTTCTCTCGGCAATACTACTTAATGTCGGCCAGCGTTTTGAACGGGCCAGGCCTTGAAGTGAGGACAATTTTTCGACTAAAACACTGAGCGGTCCCTGAGCTTGAGGTCGAGACATGATCTCGTTAAAGGCCTGAGCAACCGCCTGCATAGAGGGATCAATACTTTTGACACTTATGATTGATGGGGCCTGTCGTGATGCTTGGTCAATATCCTTTTTGAGATGTTCAAAGTACTCATTAGACTCACGCAAATCACCATGCAGAAATGATAATTTGGCCTTTTGATAATATCGATTCTCTACAATGGAACCAACTAATGGCCCGACATTATAAACACTGGCCAAAAATTCTGGATCAAATCCGCCTTTATACTGGAGATAGTAGGCGGCCCACCCTGCAGCCATGATATTGAGAATTAATACACAGGAATAAAAATAGAAATTGAAACTGCTTTTTTTCATCTTCCGCCTTCCTAGCGATTTTGGTTGGGGTAAATTAATGCACCCCATGTGTATAATTATGAACGAATACATCGCCGATGAAAAAGGAATTTCCTAAATTTTTATGAGGCGAGAAAAATTCCGACTACTCTTGTCCAGCAAGATCATCAACGGAATCAACCACCAGACGCAGCTTGGAACGCAAGCGCAGGACGGCTTGGGTGTGTAATTGAGAAACTCGAGATTCAGTCACATCTAATACCTGTCCAATTTCCTTGAGATTTAAATCTTCATAATAATAGAGCGACAGAACAAGCTTTTGCTTATCGGGCAGAGTTTTGATGCCCTCTTTTATTTTTTCTTTTATATCTTTGTAATTTACCGCCTGGAATGGATTGTTGTTACGAGAACTTTCCATCAGCCCGGCCATGAGTTTTTTATCACCGCGGCTGAAGCTCGCCGTATCATCAATATTCAAAAGAGAGATCGACTTGGCCTTATTGAGTAGATCATGAAATTCGTCTTGGGAAATGTGCAGCTCATCACACATTTCTTCATCTGTTACAGGGCGACCAAATTGTGATTCTAATTTGGCATAAGTTTTTTCAACCAGCTTGGCCTTTTCACGAATTGAACGCGGTACCCAGTCTTGAGCGCGCAGTTCGTCTAAAATGGCACCACGAATCCGAAATTCCGCATAGGTTTTAAATTTGTTATCGCGTGAAGGATCAAATTTCTCAATGGCATCCATCAAACCGATGACTCCGCATGAAATCAAATCATCAAGCTCGATATTTGATGGAAGACGTGAAGCAATTTTTTGAGCGACATATTTAATAAGCGGAGCATATTCAATAATAATTTCATCTTTGACTGTCTGATTCACGGCCGAACGATAATCTTTCAGGCCTTTCAATTTCTTTGCCAGGGATGACATCAGGTTCTCCTTAGCTCATGCGGTGGTGGACGTTATCAACGGTTCGAACATCAGGGCGATGGGCCGTCTTCACGTCACAGGAAACGTCAACCCCTTCCTCGGTTAATTTTGAAACGATTCTAAAGAATTTACTCTGGTCATTTTTTTCCGAGGAAAAAAATTGCCGGTCAAAACTTTCCGGGTCTACTCCGTAATCGCGAACGTGACCGACAAACTCGAGTCTTCCTGACAAAAATCGTTCTACCGTTTCACCAAGTGATTTTACTATTTTGCAATATTGGGTTTCGTCTTTAATTCTGTTGAGTAAGACAAAGTTATGGTCGATCCCATGAATGTTCTTGAGCAATTTAATCATTGAATATGAATCTGTGAGGGACGAAATATCGGGATTTACCACGACCAAACGTTTATCTGCATAGGCGCAAAGGGATAGCACCTCCCTACTCACGCCAGCAGGGCAATCAATGATTATACAGTCATAATCTTGCTCACACTGAACCAATAGATCGATAATTTTGCGTTCAATATTCTCATCACCAAAAGCAATTTTCTCATCGCCGTGATGGCCTGGAACGAGGTCAAAGTATGTTGTTGAAAGGATCAGAGAACTCAGCTCCACCTGACCGGAGAGATAATCATAAAGACCAAAGCTTGGTCGAAGCCCAAGCTTGAGAGCGGTATTGCTGAGGTTATAGTCAAAATCTATACAGAGAACCTTCTTTCCAGATTCACCCAAGGCGCGTGAAAGCTTCAAGGCCATGGAAGTTTTGCCGACTCCGCCCTTACCGCTGGCGATGGCAATGCTTTTTGCGCGCTTTGAAAAGGGGTGCTCTTTTTGAGAAATATTTGTTCGATACGAGTTCAGCCATTCAAAGGCATTTTTAGTCGACATCCTGTCTCCTGCAAACACCGTGTAGTTACACGTGTACAACTATAGATGAAATAATCCTGCCAAAATTCTTTCTGGTGTCGCCGCTTCCAGATCATCCGGAACAACATCACCAGTACTAAAAAATTTTAACGGAATTTTATTAAAAGCATAGAGCAGGTTAAAAATTGCTCCATAGTTTAAACACAAATCCAAATGCCCGATCACAATGCCATCAATCAGATCTTGATAGCTACTCAATATTTTCCGGTTATAAACCTCTGAGTGAATCGCCGAGAGCGAAACCAAAGTTTCAACTTCGCCAAAGGATCGTTTGACTCCGTCAACAAGTTGTTTGACTTCAAAAGATTGCCCGTCCACAACTTTAAAATCGACAAAGACATCTTTGCCAGCTTCACTGCTCTTGCGACAAAAAGATAAGATCTCACTGATCGATTTCGCCTTCACGGTTTCAATTCCGAAAATACTGCTCGCCAAGGTCTGATCACGACCTTCCTCAGTATCAATAATCTCGCCATTGTCATTTTTACGAACAGGACAATAATTCACGACGACAGATCCCGGGCGAATCGCGGCCAATTTTTTAATCAAAGTTGTTTGGCCACAAGAAGTTTCTGAAATAAAAACCGTCAAGTGAGGGCCGGAGACATCTTCTTTTGCAAATCGTGCAGAATCAGTCTTGATCCCAATCATCATTTCTTTAAGTGCCGTTTCAAAAATAAGTTCCGTATTATCGAGAGAAGTCTCTGGTAATTCATACTGCAGCTTGATTAAAAGCTTTTGAATATAAGAGCTATCGATATCTAAAGATCGTAAAGTATTTCTTAGCTGATAAAGGCCACGGGCCTGGGATTTTTCTTTGGTTTCAAGATTTTTGCTCAAATCAAAAATTTTTCTTTCGAGATCGGCGATCTTGTCGAGGGCCGATAAATACAATTCTCGTGCTTGCTCATTGCCGTTGGAATTTGAAGTCTGCCGCTGCTCTTTAGCAGCAGGAGCAGGTTCATGGAACGTATTCACCGACCGCACTGGCATAGAAGCTTGAGGCCGTGGAGCGGGTCGCTCTATCTCAACCGGGGCGGAACTTAAAAATTCATCGAGTCCTCTGCTGGCAGCGGCGTTGTTTTCATCCGTTTGGATTATTTGCACTTGTTTATTAAGGGCCATATTGCCATAGGCATTCGGGGCCTTATTCGTCGCGCTCTGATTAGAAGAGTATTGGCCAATCATTTTTCCAATATGCTCAGCATCTGCTTGGTAAAATTTTTCTTTGGCCTCACCTGGAATGGCCTTATCAACAGTTGCCTTGCGCACATAATTGTGCTCAGAGATCGCGGCGGTAATTTCGATTTTTTTCTT
>JAHFAA010000023.1 GCA_023250775.1 Bdellovibrionales bacterium | reverse complement strand
CGTCAAAAAAAATCTGGCTTTTTTGGCCGGTGGTTCCAGAGCTGGTCAGATGTAAAAATACCTTTTCTTTTGGAATGGAAACCACTTCATGTTTTTTGAAAAAGTTGGCATGAATAAATGGCACCGAGCTTAAGTCAGCACTCTCATTCCATTGATTGGCAGCGAGAAGATTTTTGTAAAAACCATTTCGTTCAGCATGCCATCTAATATTTTGGATCATGGCACGTTTGAAATCGTCAGCAAAATTTTTAGGGGCAGCATAAGGCCCTTGAGTCGAACAGACTTTATAAACTTCGGATAAGCGTTCCTGATCGGGAATTTGAATTACTTCGGTCCCCATACGTGGTCTCCGAAAGTTTTCAAATTGCGACTGGCCCACTGCTCTGTATAGAGCTTGAAATATGGGCTGAGACTTGGATGGGCATCGATCTCGCTAAAATCGAGAGGCACCATGGTGCGAGTCAAGAGAACATAGTCATGCATGGCCCCTTCTTCTTCGCGCATGGCCGGGTAGATGGCCGAAGGGATAAAATTATTTTCCATGAGATAACAGAGTGAAGAAAAATTCTCGAGATCAACCAGAAGTTCGGTGTAATAGATGCCTTGTTCTTGCATGGCGAAGATTAAACTTTTCAGTCCGCGACCAAGCGATCGCATGCTGCGATTGGAACTTATGATCACGCAGTAATGATCTTTCTTGGTAAAGCAGGCGAAGATTTCTAGTCCCAAAGTGGGTTCAAAAATAAGTAAATTGGGGCGATGGAAGGGATAGAAAGTTCCCTTCTTATCTTGCTTGAAAAGTTCTTCAAAACGTTTGTGCACAAAATGTTGGGCGTCGATAAATTCAAATTCTAAACGGCGATTTTCGCTTTCGCCAATAACAGGCGGCAGACTTGGGCATTGATCAACTGAAACATACAGAGGGTGACCAATTATTTTTTCCACTGTCTTCGCCATAGGAACTAAATCTGTTGGAATGATGGCGACAGGTTTTCTTTTTTCCAAGACTCCAGGGCGGAAACGCCCCATGAGCGAAAGGGTTTCATAGGTTTTAATTTTTCGCGCATTAGGGAAAATACCGAGTGGCATGAAACCATTTTTTAAAAGCATCGCCTGCGACGAGATGGCCACGGTTCGGGAAGTAGAGTAGAGCGAGTTTACATCGTGGGTTTCAAAAGCGGCGCGAACAGCGAATTCGATTAAGCGATTTGCGATACCATGGCCTTGATAATTTTTTCCAACGGTAACACCGGTTACCTTGCCAATTTTTAAGCTTAGATCAAGCTCGACAATGCATGAACCGGCCAGGGTATGTCGTTCCTGGTCTCGCATGACGAACCACTGAAATTGCGCATGGGCACCCTCAGGATTTTCAATTGCCGTTTGCATCACGGCCTTATTGGTGCCAATTTCAAGAGGATAGTCGGGGCCGTAGGCCTGAAAATACAGGGCCATTAATTCATCAATATCTGTCTTTTGAGCACGGTCGATTATTAATTCCATATAAGCAAACTTTTCCCGGCAATGGTTTAACTAAAAGGGCATATCATAAAAATGGAGATCAAACGGGCCGGCAGGTAAAATATGCCCGTTTAAGACCTAAGAGATTAAAATTTAAGGGCCGAGTGGGAATTTCCGTTAAATGCAATCAAGTGAGGTTGAATTTATGCGACAAACTTTACATAAAATGGCGACGAAACCACTCCTCCTAGCGGTCTGTCTAGGCCTGGCGCTACTGATGGCGACTGCGGCCCGTGCCCAAGGTCGAGCCCCTGCCGTTCTCAATGAAAGGGGAATTTCCATTGAGGAAAGAAAACAAATTCCTCCTCAAGAGGCACGAGAGTTTGGCTTCAACTTCAAGGAAACAAAGAATCAACCGTCCATTGCCACGCCACCGATAGCTCAAGGGGCTGAACGTGAAACCTCGACAACTCTGGTGATCTTCGCGGTGGTGATTTTGGCCATGCCGTTATTTCTCTGGTTTGGTCTGATGAGACAGTTGAAAAGACAACGTGCTGAGATGATTTCCAATGCGCCAGTTTCGTTGGATGAATTCCGTGCTCGCCAAGGTGCCAAGAAAACTGAAGTTAAGCCAGACAAATTTCCCAAGGCCTCTTAAAGCGTGGCCCACTTTCCGAAATCTTTGTAGAAATAAACCCAGATATTTCCGTTGTGACGAACCCGCACTTCATTGATGCCGTCATTATTGAAGTCGATGAGTTCTGTTTCGTAGAAACGTTGATGGTAATGATCGCGATAACCCGCGAATTCTTGAAAAAACGTCGGCCCTTTGAAAAAAGATATTTTGCTTAAATCCTTATCATCGATGGTAATAAAATACAGACGGGCGCGACCATCAAAGCCAAGATAGGCATTCTTGCCTTCGTAGAAATTGAGAATTAAAAGTTTTGTACGATTTGAAAGGTTGCGAAAATTTATCTTGTACAGTTGTGAGTCGGCGGCCATGGCATCAAGCTTGAAAGCACGAATGTCCTGTCCTTGAGCATTGACGATATGAAACCAATCCTGACCATCCTTTTTTTCGTAAACCATTCCCTCCAGAGCGGCGTCACCGCCTAAATCCATTTGATAGAGTCGGGATTCGACTTTTAGCTTCGGCACAAGCTCATTTCCGTCTTTGATCTTTTTGCCCACCTCACCGGTTAACATTTTTCGAAAATAGCGTTCGTCTTGGGCGTGAGCAATAAAACTGCAAAAAATTAAGGCACCTATTATTAATTTCATTATCTTTGATTATAGCGTGGGTTTGAATTACTTAGAAGCGGGACATTTTTTCAGAAGTTCCTGATATTTTTCTTTCACCTGCTCAAGTTCTTCTTCTTTGGTATCGAGCTTGGTGGCAGTTTTATCAAGTTCTTTATCCAGACCAGAGGTATCTCGCTCGCAAAACTTGTACTCGTCCTCAATTTCTTTTTTTGTCTCATTGGCCTCACTCATTTTTTTGGTGAGTTCGATATTTTTCAAGCGTTCTTCCAAGTATAGTTTGTTAATACGCAGGTATTCGCCTCTTAACTTTTGGAATTCTTCTTCAAGAGTAAGTGGCTTCGCCCAAGCACAAATGCCCAGCAAAAAGCAGATCAAAGTAAATAATTTTAACACCTGGAACACACTTGCTCCTCAAGGCCTTTTCGGTAAATCCGATGCCTTTGTTAAAAGGAGCATTCCTTTAGTTGTAAAATTGTGTAGAATAGGATTCGAATGAGACAAAAAATAAAAATACTTTTATCGGCCATTAGCATTTTGTTATTGCTTCAATTATCTGCATGTTCCAAATCAACTTTGTCAGTTATCACAACGCCTGAACAGGCGACTGTTTCTATCACCGATCCTGAATCGGGTCTATCCAAAGAAGTAGGGCTGACTCCACTCACGATTGACGAAAAAACCGAGTTGCCTGCCTCAATCCGCGATTCGCAAATTTGGGGAATCACTCTCTCCAAAAAAGGTCATGTGATTGAGCATGTATTGCTCGATCGCGCTACCAATAGCAAATTCAAAATAACTTCCAATTTAAAAAGGAGTTCCGAGTGGGTAGGTGAAGACAATCAAATCTTGGGCGAAATGGCCAATCGAATTGGACGCTCTCTGCGCGATGTCTATCATCAAATCAATGCTCGCGATTATGCGGCGGCGATGAAAACTATTGAAGTCTCAATTCAAAATTTCCCAAGCACCGCCATTTTTTATGATATCAAGGGCAGTATTCACATGCTGCGTGGAGAGCGTGAGGCCGCTGTTTCAAGTTACAAAACTTCTTTACAGCTCAATCCTGATTCGCCCGAAACTCGAGCTGCGCTTACCAAATTACTTGGGAATACCAATTTTTAAATCATGATTCCGAGGCCGACTCCAACTGCCACAATTTTTAAATCTTGTGCCGCCGTTGAGCCGAGGGCGTTTTTAAGCATGGAGTAGGAACCTTCGAGATTGCCAAACCATTTATAGTGAAAGTGCCAGTCCAAGCCAACTGAATAAGAAAAACCAGTGTAGTTGAGGTTGACCGAATTGGAGCGTAAATCGCGACTCATAAATTCCATTCCGACATAATGAGAAAACTTGGGCGAATCCACTAGTGTGGTGTTCAAGCTTCTCATAGTGACAGCAGTGCCATTTCCATTTACATAAAATTTCGTGCCGAAACCCAGGCCATTTAAGTTGGAGCTTCCGTCAGGTTTTACCACGGCAAAATAACTGCCATAAAAAGAAAGTCGTCGAAAAGGAAAAAAAGACATCATGGTTTTTAGGCCATACTCGGAATATTTTTTTGTACCAACAGAAAGCTGCGACTGACTGCCTTGTAAAATAAATTGTATTTTGCTGGATTCCGGCTGAAAGAGTCCTTGGACAGATTGCGATTCGGCGGCACTAACAGTGACACAAAAAAAGAAGAGCAAGAGGGACAATTTCGACATGGAGATATTTTATCTAGAAAAGGCTTAGGCGTCACCTTAGAACTTTGCAGGCAAAAGATTGTCGCCCATCTCGCTCGGTTCATTTCCTATGGCATCTGTATGGCCCAAGCCTAGCTGTCCATAGATATTTTGGCCCCAGCATTTCACATCATTATTATCTAGTACCGCACAAGTGCTGTAGTAGCTTGCTTTAACATCTACAACAGTTCTTCCGGTTCCTACATCGACATAAGGAAGAGCATTCCCCATAGTGCCAGGGACATTTCCCTTATAGGCAGTTGCTTCATAACCTAGATTGCCCCAACCGCCATAGCCCCAGCATTTTAGTTTGTCGTTGTCGAGAATTGCGCAATTATAGTTCACGCCGCAGGAAAGTTTTTTAACTGTACGCCCGGTACCCAGATTAATAAATGGAAGTGCATCGCCCATTTCACCAGGGTTATCACCAATAACGTTTGTATGCTCGAGGCCTAATTGCCCGTAAGCGTTGTAGCCCCAACATTTAACTTTATCATTATTTGTGATCGCACAGGTTGTGTAGTTGCTTCCGCAAACATATTTTGCGGTAACTCCTGTTCCTAGATCAACAGCATTAAGCGCGGCCATGTGTCCGGCGGCCGTGCCTCTATTCGTCGTATCGCCGTAACCTAAATTTCCGTAGGGGTTGTAGCCCCAACATTTTATGCTACCGTCATCCAGGAGCGCGCAGGTGTAATAAGTGGCCACTGCCATTTGAGTTGCATGACGACCGACTCCTAAATTAATGGGGGCGGTTGTCGGAAAATAAGTGTAGTTTGCTGTTGTGTCTTGGCCTAGCCCTCCATAGGCGTTGTAACCAATACAGCGCATGCTTTGGTCATCCAAAATTGCACAAGTGTGAGGAGATAAATCACCACCGGCCATATCAAGGACTTTCACTCCAAATCCTGCATTGACGAAGCCTAGACCTGTTCCCATATCACTTGAGAGATCACCGACATAAGTTTTGGGAGAATTTGAACCAAGGAGTCTGTAGGTGGCCTCATTATATCCCCAGCATTTCAAACTATCGTCTTGGAAAACGGCACAGTAACCTTGGTAGAGAGATTTTAGACCTTTCACTTGACCGGCAGGCATGCCTAAATCTACCGCTGGCAAATTACTGCCTAAATCTGAATTTCGAACACCGATCGCGGCCAGGCCCGCTCCTGAATCTCCATAGAGATTTTGACCAAAACAAAAAACTTGATTCTGCCCATCTCGCTCAGCGACGATACAGGTGTTGTATCCACCGGCCGAAGATTTAGCAATTTTTTTAGGGATGGTTGAAGGGCCTAAATCAACAGCGGGCAAGCTGTCTCCCATATCTCCAACGCCCGTTCCGACTGTTCTGGTATGGCCAAGCCCCAGTTGTCCGTAGTTATTGTAGCCCCAACACTTCATGGTATTGTCATTTAAGATAGCGCAAGTGTGATAGCCCATGGCCGCAACATCAACGACAGTTTTTCCAGTGCCTAACGGAACAGCGCTCAAGGCCGCCATTTGTCCCGGTGCCACGCCACGGTTTGCTGTGTCCCCATATCCCAGTTGCCCGTAAGCGTTGTATCCCCAGCAGCGAAGAGTGGCATCGTTCAAAATGGCACAGCTGTGATACAGGCCTGAGGAAATTTTGACGACAGTTTTTCCCACTCCAAAAGAGATATCACTCAAGGCCGCCATTTGTCCCGCGGCCGTTCCATGGTTAGCAGTGTCTCCGGCGCCAACTTGTCCGTAAGCATTGTATCCCCAGCATCGCATTTTTCCGTTATCGAGAATAACACAGGTGTGGTCAGCGCCGGCCGAAATATCAGTGGCCGTGTGGCCACCTAAATTGATCGGCTGGGCCGCAATCATGGCCATTTCGCCTGCACCCGTTCCCATCCAAGTGGTATTGTCACGCCCAAGTTCTCCGTTACCGTTATATCCCCAGCATCGAGTACTTCCATCAACCAGAACAACGCAAGCATGGAGGTAGCCTGTAGACATTTTGATGGCCGCCTGACCAAGAGCGATTGGGGCGCGATTATATAAACTTTGTCCTCCCTCATCTTGTCCATAGTTTACTTGATTGTCTTGTCCAAGTTGGCCGTAATATCCATAGCCCCAACATTTTACGCTGCCATCATCGAGTAATCCGCAATTGGTATAATAACCCCCTTCCAACTGTGTAATCTTTCTTCCTGCACCGACAGGAACAAATCGCAGAAGGTCACCCATGCTTCCAGGATCAAGGCCTTGAGTTCCATAACCATAGTATCCATTGGCACCGTAATATGTGTAGCCCCAACATTTTGCCAATCCATCATCAAAGAGGGCGCAGGCCCCTAGGCCATTGGCGGCCACATTGACTGGATTAAGTCCGGCGCCTAATAAGGCCGGTCGAAGATTATTTCCCATATCTCCAGGTGTATCTCCTACCGCCACGCCACCATTGCCAAGTTGACTTGATTGATTGAAGCCCCAGCACTTCACTTCATTGGTGCTGCCTTTTAAAACACAGTTACTAAAATAATTGGAAGCAATCTGATTGAAGATAAAACTTTCGATAGTGGCCTCACTTGAATAGCCCTGAACGTCTGTAACACGAACGGTGGAGGTTCCAATGGTTGCTGGAGAAGTGAAATTGCCTCCGGCATCGATGCTGCCTGCGCCTTGAATAACTTCCCACGTAAACGGAGCTGTTCCTGAACTCACACTGAAAGCAAAGGTTTTGCTTACTGACATTTTTTTAGTTGTAGGAGAGATAATGGGTCCGTTACCCACACTGATTGTTGCATTCGCAACGACTGAACGATTATCAGTTACTCGAATGATCACAGTTCCAGCTAGAGGAGGAGCAGAATAGATGCCACTTGAATCAATACTACCTCCACCACTGACTACAGCATAAGTGTAGGGGGCGTTTCCGCCTGTAGCGCTAAACTGGAAGGAAGTGCTCACATTCATTTTTTTCGTGGCAGGCGTGAGAGTTAGTTCTTGATCAATAGTAACTAAAGCATCGGCCGTACTGCCTTTGCTATCAGTTACGCGAATAACCGCATCACCTGGAAAAAGGGAGGCGGTGTAATGACCTGTCGCAGTCAGGGTTCCAGGGCCTGACACTTTTGAATAAGTATATGGTTCTGTTCCACCTTCACCTAAGAAATTGGCCTCACTACCCACAAGCATTTGTTTAAAATTGGGAACGATAGTCAAAGTCGAAGGTTTAATTAATTCTTTAACGAGAGCGTTTTTGTTTCCGGCCATGGCCTCAATGTCTTTTTGTTGAACGTTGCATCCACTTAACATCCACGTCGATGCTAAAAAGCACGCAAGCATCAGAAAATGTAAAAGTGTGCCGTTTCTCTTCACGTTCTCAAATTCTCCTATTCAAATTTTACAGGTTCGAGATTATCTCCCATTTCACCGGGCTCATTTCCAATTATTTCTGCGTGACCAAGGCCCAATTGGCCATACTGATTTTGTCCCCAACATTTGACGTCGTTATTATCGAGAAGTGCGCAGGTGTGAGTGTTGGCGGGAGCAACATCCACGGCGGTGCGACCAGTACCCAGGTCGACGTAAGGTAGAGCATTGCCCATGGTCGAACCGGTATTACCCTTATAAGCAGTCGTTCCAAGGCCTAGCTGTCCATAAGCATTGTAGCCCCAGCATTTCAGTTTATCGTTGTCGAGAATGGCACAATTGTGGTCAGTGCCGCAGGCGATTTTCTTAACCGTACGACCTGTACCAAAATTTATAAAAGGTAAGCTATCGCCCATTTCTCCAGGATTGTCACCGCGATGATTGGTATCTTCTAATCCTAGCTCGCCATTTCCATTGTACCCCCAGCATTTCACTTTTCCGTTATCGAAGAGTACGCACGGACTTATATAGCCAAGACAGATATCAACTGGAGTGATGCCGGTTCCTAAACTTATGGGAGCGAGTGCTGCCATATCCCCTGCACCGGTTCCTTTGTCGGCCGTTCCTCCATTGCCCAAAGTTCCATAAGCTCCCCACCCCCAACATTTTACAGTGCTGTTATCAAGTAAAGCACACGCCGAATATTCACCTGACACAATTTTAGTGGCATATCTGCCGACACCTAAGTTGATCGGTGGAATGGTGGCAATATATGGATAGGCCATATTGTTGGTGGTGTCTTGCCCACCATTGCCATGGTAATTGTATCCCCAGCACTTGGCCTCAATCGTTCCAGCATTATCAAACAATCCGCAGGTTGATGAGGCAGTGTATTTACCTCCTGATGTTTGAAGAACTTTGACTCCTATACCCGCTTTCACATAGGGTAAGCTATTCCCCATTTCACCGTAGGTATCACCAACATAATCTTGAGACGAATTGGAACCAAGAAGCATCCACGTTGCAGTATTGTAGCCCCAGCATTTAGCATTTCCATTTCCAAAGATTCCGCAGAATCCATAAACCCCGGCCTGACTTATTTTAGTAACAGGCCCGTCGGCATTTCCAAGATCGGTGATGGCAAGATTGCTTCCCATATCAGAATTTCGAATACCAACTGAAAATCTCATGGTGGCATCTTCACCATATAAATCCTGGCCCAAACAAAAGATAACGTTTTGAGAATCACGTTGGGCAAGAATGCAGGTATTGCTACCCATGGTCTTGGCAACTTTAAGTGGAATTGTGTTGGTGCCTAAATTCACGGCAGGAAGATTGTCTCCCATTTCAGACATATTCACACCGACGTTGTTTCTGTGCCCAAGACCCAAATTCCCCCAGGTGTTATAGCCCCAACACTTCAGAGTGTTGTTGTCCAAAATTGCGCAGGTGTGTGAATCACCCAATCCCATGCTAACGACAGTTCGACCTGTTCCCAGTGGAACCGCAGTCAAAGTCGACATCTGCCCAGGTGCTCCGCCGCGATTTACTGTATCGCCATAACCTAATTGGCCCGCATAATTATAGCCCCAGCAGCGGAGAGTTCCATTATCCAGAAGAGCGCAAGTGTGATAACCACTGGCCTGAATTTTGACGATGCTCCTACCGGCAAAAGAAATTTCAGGAACATTGGCGACGCTGGCTGCAGCGTTATCACTTCCGTAGTTCACAGTATCGCCTGTGCCTAAGTTTCCATAGTAGTTGTATCCCCAGCAGCGCGCCTTTCCAGTGTCAAGTACGGCGCAGGTGTAATAAGCGCCAGCAGAAATATCGGTTGCCGCATGGCCGCCTAAATTGACGGCAATCATTCCGGCCATACTTCCACCGCCGGTGCCAATGGTGGTTGTATTGTTTTGTCCTAGTTGCCCATAGGCGTTGTAGCCCCAGCATTTAACCGCACCCCCGGTGAGAAGAGCACAAGCATGATAATATCCGGCCGTCACTTTTGTCGCCGTTGTCCCCAAGGCAACGGGTGGCATACTGTAAAGGCTGCTTCCCCCTTGATCGATTCCATAATTGATCGCGATGTCTTGGCCTAAGGCACCGTTGGCCCAATATCCCCAGCATTTTACAGAGCCGTTGTCTAAGAGTGCGCAATGAAAATAGTGGCCGCCTTCCATCTGCACGATGCTTCTGCTGGCACCGATAGGAACAAAATTTATATTTTCTCCCACAGAATAGGCGTCGAGATTTCCACCAGCTCCGCTATATCCATTAGCACCGTAGCCGCTGTATCCCCAGCATTTTGCCGTTCCATCGTCGAAGGTGGCGCAAGCTGAAATCGTTCCGGCCGCAACATCAATGGGATTGAGTCCGCCTTGGCCAGAACCTGTCCCCATTCCAATCATGGCGGGCCTTAGATTATTCCCCATCTGAGATGGGTGATCGCCAATCAAAGTTCCTGCGTAGTGGCCTAGCGAACCGACCTGAGCAAAGCCCCAACATTTTACGTCGCCAGTATTCCCGCGCAAAACACAACTATTATAAATTCCTGTGGTAATCTGGTTTGGGACAAAACTTTCAATTGTGGCCTCGCTTGAGTATCCAAGAGCATCGGTGACCCGAACGGTAGATGCACCTTGTGTTGCCGGACTCGTGAAAACACCTGCGCCATTAATGCTGCCGCCGCCTTGAGTAACGGACCAAACCAGCGAGGCCGTGCCAGAGCTGACGGAAAAATTAAATGTCTTACTCACCGCCATTTTTTTTGTAGTTGGAGAAATGATGGGACCATTGCCGACATCAACTGTGGCATTAGCTATCACTCCATGATTGTCAGAAACGCGTAAGATGGTTTGACCTGCGACTCCTGGTGCTGTGAAGACTCCCGTTGTGTTAATGCTTCCTCCACCACTGACAATTGAATATGTGTACGGCGCATTCCCGCCAGAGGCACTAAACTGAAACGAAGTACTCACATTCATTTTCTTGGTTGTTGGTGTAAGTGCCAGTTCCTGATTGATTGTGATCAAGGCATCTGCTGTTGAGCCCTTTGAATCGGTTACTCGAACAACGGCATCTCCAGGAGAACTTGGGGCCAAGTAATGTCCAGTAGCATCGAGCGTTCCCGGCCCAGAAACTTTACTAAACGTATATGGCTCAGTTCCACCTTGAGCCGTGAAAGTTGTCTCAGTATTTACAAAGGCCTGTTTAAAGTTTGGAGAAATAATAAGCGGGGCCGGTTTTAAAATTTCTTTGATTAAATCTTGTTGACCAGAAAGCTGCTCAAGATCAGATTGTTTTACGTTACAGCTCACCACAAAAAGTAGTGCAACGACGTAAAAGAAAAATTTGCCGCTTTGAAACAACACTCGACCCTCACACGTACGACAAAACTTATCGGTTTTGAATCCATTCAACCTTAATAAAAAAAGCCACTTATCAACTATTTTAAGGGCGCTTGGGAGGTCGAAATATAAAGATTTTCGGCCCACCAGTTCCAAGGGGTTATAAGTGTCCAAATTGAGAGAACAGAGGCAACTTCTTCCCTTCCGCCAAAAAAGCGTGGCAGTTCTCAGTAAATCTCTGGAGTTTCTCGAAAAGTCCGAGGCATAGACCCCCAGGTCTTTGTAAAGAGGTAGTATGATTTCAGCTTCTCTTGGACTTATTTTTGCGGCGACCATCACGATAGTCGCCTGCCTTTCTTCCAGTACAAATTACGCAATGTACTTGGATAAAATGTCTGTCTTAATCGTTCTTGGTGGAACTTTTTCTGCGGCCCTTATTACTTTCAATTTTAAACAACTCATCAATCTTCTTTACAGTCTTTCGCGAGTCTTCACTCGCGAAATGCATCACGCAGGTCCGATCGTCCAAGAAATGGTGGCGATCGCTGATCAGCTGAACAAAAATCCGGCTGCCGCCAATGGACTTATAGATGGTGTGTCACATCCTTTTATGAAAGATGGTTTGCGTTTAATCGCCAACGATTTTGATACCGCAACGATTGAAAATGTTTTGTCGTGCTCAATTACAGAGAGAAAAAATGCTCATCTTGGTCACGTTGATATCATGCGGGCCCTGGCAAAATATCCGCCGGCCTTCGGAATGGTGGGTACGGTTATCGGTCTGGTGGCCTTGCTGCAAAATATTAGTGCTGAGGGTGGAGTGGGAAAAATCGGTCCCAACATGGCGGTCGCGTTGACAGCAACACTCTACGGTTTGATCTTGGCCAACTGTTTTTTTATTCCTATGGGTGAAAATATCTACAACAAGATCAAGCGCGATACTCAGATTCGACGAATCATCATGGAAGGGATGCTGCTGATTAGTAAAAAAGAAGACGCCATGGCGATTCAAGAATATTTAAATAGCTTTTTGCATCCGAACAATCGGGTTGATATTTTGGGAAGTTCGAATGCTGGTGAACGCAAAGGAAAAAAGGCTGCATAACATATGATTGAGGCAAGACATAGTAAAATGGACCTGGCAGATTTGAGCACTCAGCGTGTCGATGAGTCGTCCTCGTGGGCGGTCAGCTACTCTGACTTGATCACACTTTTGTTGTGCTTTTTCATTCTCTTTTTCGCTATCTTTTCTCAAAAACAAGCGCAGGAAATGGATAGAAAAACCAAAGAAGCCATGACCATTGCGGAAGAAAAAATCAAGGCCGCTTCGCAACCGAAAACAATTGGACTTATGGCGCAAGAAATAAATGAGAAATTCGCCAAATTGGAAAATGTTTATAGCCTGGTTTATCAGTTGCCAGGAATTGAAACGGTCAAAAATCGCGACCATTTTCTCATTGTTTTTAGCGATGGAAATTTCTTCGATGCCGGCTCTTATGATCTCAATGTTTTTGGGCAATATCGCATGGCCTTGGTGCTGGAACGCTTACTCCCATACGCGAATCAACTTTTTATTGAGATTCAAGGGCATTCGGACAATAGTCCAGTGACTCACAAATATGAGAATTTCAAAACAAATATTGAACTTTCCGCCTTACGTGCCATCGGCGTTTACAATTATTTTTTACAATTTGGTTTTCCAGAAGAAAGTATGTCAATCGCGGGATATTCCTATCATCGTCCGATTGTTGACGACAAAGATGATGAAGAGACCATTCTGCAGAGGAACAGGCGAATTACTTTTAGGGTTGAGGCAAAATGAGGTTGCTTAGAATATTCACCATTCTGTGCATCCTGATGGGGATGATCAGCACGGCCACACCTGAAGTGGCGGTGCCGGCCTCGGCTTCGTTCGAGCGACATCTGCGCGCTATGGTGTTTGATCTCGAAAAAGAAATGACCAATACCCTAGAAGAAAAACTGGGAAAAATCATGGGCCGGAAAAGTTTTTGGCTCACACTTACTCTGTCTGTTGATCGGCTACGTCTCGAGCAAGACTTCGCTAAAATGACTCGTGATTATCAACGCCAAAAAGGTCCGGCAAAAGAAGGCAAAAATTTATCAGATCTACCAGGCCTACCAATCGGCAAAGGCGGAGCGCCGGTGATTCGGGATGAAGGCCAACGTGTGGTGGTCATGGGTGAAGGCCCGGAACTTACTCGCAGCTTGGTTTTATCCTATGTCAGCGATGTTTTGGTGGAAGTGGCCATTGATAAAGAAAATGAGAAGAGTGCCCAAACAACGTTGCGTAAGCTCTTGGCCGAATATTTCAAAGAATTAGGCATCCCCGTTCAACTTAAATTTAATCGCAAAAAAATCGCAGGTCTCTTTGAAACTAGTGAGGACGGCGATCAAAAGGCCGGCAATACTTCGATGTCGAGTGATTTAAAACTCGATACCGGAGGTCTGGCCCGTGATCTTTCAAATATTGTCGTGCGCGATTTCTTCAATACCGTGGATAGTCGCTACGGCAAAATTGCATTGATTATCGGCGGAATCTTATTGGCGATGATTTTAGGGATGGGGCTCATTGTCTTGTGGATGGGCGCTAGAAATTCAAAGGCCAGTCGCGCTCAGATGGAAAAATTAGTCAAGAGCATGAGTGAATCGCTGTCTGGTCTCTCCATGGGAGGAAGTTCGGGCGGCACTTTGGAGACTGCAAAAGTCGAAAATGCCAGCGGCAATGACGTGACCGAATCGGAAACAGAATTAATGGCGCAAATTCGCGATGTTCTTCTGAAGTCTCCCCAGCTAACCGGCCACCTTCTGAAATTTTTCTTCCGCGAACGCATGTTTGAAAACTGTCTACTGGTGCTGCAATGTTTGGGCCCAGAATATTTGGCATGGCCAAAGAAAGAAATCCCTGAAGATCTTTTCTTGGAATTCATTGTGGATCTACGGGAAAAAGGTGGAGTCTATTTTACTCGCGACCGCCGCTTGGAATCGCTGAAAGGACTTTATCTTAAAATTTGGCAGGCCTCTTTCAACATTGCCAACTTGCTCATGGAAGAAATTCGCAGCAAGCTAAAAACCTTTGGCAATGATGATGCAATTCAACTTCTTACTCAATGTAATCTTGAGGAAACCTCCAGCATTATCGAAATGCTGCGACCAGAAGTGGTGGCCAATGTGGTAAATTCAGGTCGTCTCACTCCAGAAACTTTAGGTCGATTGCCAAGTCCTTCTCTCAATAGGGACATTCTCAAGGCCATCTTAGAAAAAGTTGGCAACGTTGCTGGAGCTGGTGCCGCGAAAGAATCTTATCTCGAAAAAGTTGCGCAATATCTCCCATTAGATTTGGAGAAAAAACTTTTTGCCTCGGCCGGAATGCCTTCGGGGATGCATCTCGAGGATCTGTCGCGTGATTTTAGTGCTGCCTTTACAGAAGAAGTTGCTGCATTATCGCTCGACGACTTAACCCAGCTGCTAGGTGTTGTCACGCCAGAGTTGAAGGCAACTATTTTGAAAGGTTTGCCAGAGATCAAGGCCCGTCGTATGCAACAGCGTAAGATGGAGGCCACTCCTCGCGGCATCGAAGTCAAAGGGGCCCTGGAGGGCAAATTAAAACAACTCCACCCACCAGAAAAATGGGGTGAATATCAGCGCTATCTAAAAATGCGTCTTGAAGACCGAAAAAAGGCGCAACGTTTTGAGGCCAGTCGAGCTGAGAAATTCGATAAAACCAGCACCGATGGTCCGCCTCCTATCAACAAGAAAACGGCAGCCTAATTTCCGAGCAAAGTTCTCCAACAATAAATCATGGAATGGATTATTTTGCCCATCGTAATAATGCGCACTCCTGACCTGATAGAATAGGTATTAGGAGCTCTTATGAGAATGCCGGCCATCGCGGCCCAAACTTATTCACGCTGTAAAGAAGATCCTATCCTCGGACAGATTTGGAAAAAAGTTACTCGGGTTTTAAAAGGGATGAGCAATCCTATAAAGCGTGCCAGGTTCACTCACGAGGCGGTGGATAAGTCTTTGCAGGAACTTTTTACTAATCCTGTGGTCAACAATTATGTCTCCTGCAAAAAAGGCTGCTCTGGTTGCTGCTACACCCAGGTAAGCGTGACAAGAGACGAAGCTGCGTTGTTATCGCACGTAGCGCATACAAAGTTAAAACACAAAATTGATATTGATCGGCTTGAAAAACAGGCCCGTGCTGGAGACAACGCTAAAGATTGGTACAAATTACCATATGCTGATCGACGATGTGTTTTCCTCGATTCAAAAAATGAGTGTCAGGTTTATGATGATCGTCCAGCTGTTTGTAGATCCAATAATGTCTTAAGTCCTCCCATTCTTTGTGATACGCGAGATGGAATTGAACATCCTCTGCGTCTGCTTAAAACAGAAGCGGCCGACATGGCCATTGCTGCTGCCTTCATGAACTCTCAAGAAACTGGCGCGCTGCCTTTCATGCTGTGGAAAATGCTGTTACAGTGGCGTAAAGTTTCGCGCGAAATCGATCAAACAAAATAAAAAACGCACTCAAATGAGTGCGCCTGAAAATCTTGAATGGCCGTATGCTTCGCCTAGGGATTTTCTCCCGTGACACATCCTTTTAATCCTTGTGGTGTCACTTGGCATAACCACACCTGTGGCCCACGTGTTAGACCAAAAAGGAAGCTATCATTTTTTGTCACCGCAACCGTATTTTTGCCAATGCGAGAAACTGTTTCATAGGAAGCACATGAGCAAGCTACCATCGCAATCATTACACAGACCAAAAGG
>JAHFAA010000379.1 GCA_023250775.1 Bdellovibrionales bacterium | reverse complement strand
TATTAAATTGAACGCCCGCTGCTTGTTGAAAAATTTTTTCGGCCAAGAGAATGGCGCGATCCTCTTGGTTATTTTCCAGTTTAACATCAAGAATGATCGCCTTGAGTTCCGGCCGGCCCTTGGCCCACGCCACAAACTCTTCAAAGGTTGGAATCACCGCAGTCCGATCCAAAGTTCCTCGGGCAAAAAGATCTAAAATGGGGCCGACAGAGGGGGAATAGCCATAATACTGACGAAGCTCGGCGAGAGTTAATTCATCCACCGGCCGTCTCATGGGATCACCAAGATCAGGTGCGTAAGGGACATAAGGCAGATTTTCCGCACCTGTTTGTCGGATCAAGGCCAAAAATTCGTTGGGATTGCGGTCATGCATGATGGCGACATGGTGGTCTTTGGTTAAGGAAATATCCATTTCAAGCGCGTTTGCGCCTCGGTTGAGTGCTTCTTCAAAAGATCCTAACGTATTTTCCGCCACGATATAGGGCGCTCCCCGATGGCCAATGATGAGGAAAGGACATCCTGCACCTCGTGGGGTACAGGTCTGGTCATTTCCCGCTGGCCCTCTTTCAATTTTTTCTGGCAATAAAAGAAAAGTGACAAGACCCCAGACCGTCAAAAAGGCGGGAATGAATCGAATCAAACAATATCGAAGAAACGTCAACTCAATCATTTTTAGGTAAATCTTCAAGAAAGAGCGAATAGGGATCGCGTTCCATTTCTAAAAAACTAGGGACCGACGGGTGTCCCGGAAAAGGAGCATAAAAATGTTCCTCTTGCGTGCCACTGTTGCGCCAAAACATCACGTAGCTAATCTGGCGGGCGGTGGGATTATTTTTTAAGGGTGCAAGAAAATCGTGGGTCCAATAGTCAGCCGCTTTGACACCTTCAAATCCAGTTTCTGTAAGCGCGGCAATTTTCCCTCGTTTGTGCCCCTCTTCGACAATCCTTTGTAGGCCTGGCAAAATTTCAGTTAATGATTCAGCATACTGATCGAGGCCCAGAATATCGACGTAATCATCGCCAGGATAGCGCCACAAATAATCTCGCCCCTCGCGGTTCAGCCCGGGCGAGTAGGCGATCAAAATATTATGAACTTTCCGGACGCGTCTGAGGTAATCGACGGTAAAGCGAAATAAGCGGATAAAATCATCATCGGCCTTTTCTAGATAATGTTGCTCTACAAACGAGAGGAAACAAAGCATCTCACATTTTCGATCGGTCACAGACCACCAAAACCAGTCACCGTTGTGCTCATGAAAAGGCCGAAACAAAATGGGAACAGGTTGACCTTTCTTATCATGCAGCTCCAGCAAAAAACGCGCGAGGGTATCAAGCCACGTCAGATAAAGTTTGTGCTTGTCTCCTCCTGGCAAGATGGCCCGCACCGCGGGCGTTTTGTCATACTGATCACCCATGGTCATGGGGTTATTCATGTGCCATGAGAGCGTGGTTATTCCTCCCATCTCGTGATAGCGCTGGATCATGTCCTTGTAGCTATCCCAAAATACCTGTGGCCATAAAAATGGTTCGCGAAAATCTAATCCCATTAAGGCTGGCCATTTACCTGAGACTTTCTGGACATCTGACTCAATGGCAATATCAGGACGATTGTGACCGGAACGCAAAACATCTTGCTGACCGATTAAAGTCCCTTGCCCTCTTAACGGCACCAAGAGGTCTAAGACTTTCTGCGCGCTGGGTACGAGCTTTGAATCGCTGGCCTTGACTTCTCGTGGTAGTGAAAGATGTTTCCCGCCACCCGCCCATGAGGCATAGGACAGGCAAAAGAACAGGCATAAAAGGAGACTTTTCACCATAAAGACCCTTCGGCTTATTCAAGTAAAAAATAAAATTACTCAGCTATTTTGGAGCACGATATCGCCCGTCGATTTTGCTTGTTGGTAAGGCCGGCTTGCCTGCGAGCTTGGCGACGCTTTCTGAGGCCTTGGAAACTTCACTTAAGGGTGACTTTTTCAGAATGTCGTTGATCTCTGCCGCAAGCTGGGCCTTTTGCTCCGTTATCTTGTTTTGATCTACTTCTTTTTGCTTGCTCAAAACCTGGGCGCGCGCAAGAACGTCATCAATTTGCTTGAGGTGCTGCTGATACTTGGCCATATTTTTGCGATGGTTCCATAGAGCACCGCCGGGAATGCGTTTAAAAAGATAAATACTCAAGACCGAAAAAAAAACAATACAGCCGATCAGGATCTTTCCCGCCCCAAGGCCGGCCGCAAAATTTTGTAGAGTATCCATGTACCTACCTTGCTAGGGCCATTGAAATAATCACCCTATGCTCTATAATTATATTGTACTATGTAACATTCCTTCTTGCTTAGGGGATTTTTTTGGAAAATGAGCACGCCAATCAGTCAGAGCTTGAATACGTCTCATTTCCGATTTTAAAAGTCTTCCCCGATCAACCCTTACCGGGAGATCTCTACCTCTTCCTCAATGGACACTTTGTTAAGTATAAAACCAAAGGCGACAATATTTCTCAACAGAAGTTTGAGCTTTTTGTTTTACAAAAAGTTCAATACATCTTCGTCACCAAAGGCGAGGCCGACAGCTTTAAAAGCTGGTCAGATAAACTGACCCACAAAGACAAAGAAACCTTAGTCGCCGCCGTAGGAGAAGAAAACGCCATCGTGGTTGAAAAACATTTTGATGTGCGTGAAGGATACCTAAGCTTTATCGCCAAGGAAGTCACAGAAGAAAGTGTCAAAGTCATTTTGGTCAAGACTCGTGACTTCATTCAAACCATCAAAGAAAAACGAACCGCCGATAAATTTACCGCCAAGCTGCTCAGCTACTCACAGCATGTCGCCGATCATTCCACCAACGTTGGAAACCTTTCCGTTTATCTTGCGTTGAACACCGGCTATTCTCAGCAGATCATCTTGGAAAATGTTTACCTGGGCGGAGTTCTGCATGATTTTGGCAAGACCAAAATAGATCCCAAAAATCTTGAGGAACCTCCCACCTCAAAGAAATATCAGACTTCCATTCGCAAACATCCCGAGCTTGGAAGGACGGCGCTGCTTTTGGACAGTGGCTTCTCCGAGGAAGTGCTGCGAATCGTGGGTGAACACCATGAACGTCACGATGGCACAGGCTATCCGAAAGGTCTCAAGGGCAACAAAATTTACGACCTGACCAAGCTTGTGTCTGTCGCCAATGTTTTTGACAATCTGGTCATGGCATCTTCTGAAGGAGATATCAAAGGCCGGCAAATTAAGGCCTTCCGCGCGCTGGAAAAAGATCAAGGAAAAATGTTCGATCCTAAAATTCTTGGCAAGTGTCTTCGTGCACTCGAAAGAGTGGTTCTATAAGGCCCTAAGTGCGAGATGGGGATCATGCAATCTGACCCATAATAATCCATGGACACTCTCACTCCACTTTTTGATCAGCTCAGCGTGCGAATTTTCTGAAAGGCGCATACTTTCCTCTTCCGAAACACCTGGCACCATTTCCTTCACCTTCTGACGTAAAAAAGATTTGCGCGAAATTCCCAGGAGAAGTGAAGAATGAGTGAAACGCTGGGGATTCTCTAACAGCAACCAATTTTCCTCGTAGCTTTTGGCGAAGCCAAAGCAAGGATCCAGGATCACCTGCGAAGGAGCGAAGGTGTCTCGCAAAAAAGCAGTGCCCTCGGCAAAAAAAGTGAGGACTTCCTCAAGAACATTTTCTCCCTTGGCGCGTGTCTGATATTGCATATGAAAGGGGGTCTCGGCCCTGTTTGGAACACGATTATGACAAAGAATGTAGGGAAAAGACTCTCCCAGCTCTTTGATGGTATCGACAACTCCCTCTCGAAAGCATCCACTCACATCATTGAAAGCGATTGTGCCCTGGTATCCATTCGAACGCAGCCATTTGAAGACTTGAATAAAGGTGGCAGGACGAAAGGTATCAATGCTTAAAAATTTTATTCCCTTCCATAAATGAGGTTCGAGCTTGAGGGCCTCTTGTAAAATGGTAAAAAAGCGAGAGCACTCTTCGGCGGCATCAATGATTCGGACACGATTGGGAGCGGTACTCTGGGCGCCCAGATCATAGGCGTAAAGGCCCAGGGACTTCAGCACGGCGATTCGGTCACAAAGGGCCTTGGCAGAA
>JAHFAA010000378.1 GCA_023250775.1 Bdellovibrionales bacterium | reverse complement strand
CATTCACACCAATGATGTCGCTTCTTGCGCCAACCGTCTTATTGATATGGGTGTCCAACCTTTCTTGATTGCCTCTTCGCTGGTGGGGGTTTTGGCCCAACGACTTATTCAACTTTTATGCAAGGAATGTAAAACGCCCCACATTCCAACGAAAGAGGAACTAACCCTTGCCGGGATTGGCCAAGTCCCCAAAGATGTCATCTTTTACAAGGCCCAAGGTTGTCCAAAATGTAATTTTCGCGGTTACAACGGCCGTACAACTGTCTGCGAACTTTTGATGGTGACAGATGAAGTTCGCTCTCTAATCTTACTCAAATCAGATTCCAATCTTTTAAAGAGAAAGGCCATGGCCGAAGGCATGCGAACTCTTCGCCAGGATGCCATTCGCAAGGTGCTTGCCGGAATTACTTCCATCGAAGAAATTGTCCGGGCCATCAATGATGAAGAATTTGAGGAGTAGTGAGTAATGCCTATCTTCGAATATAAAGCACTCAATGCCCAAGGCAGAGAACTCAAAGATATCATCAATAGTGAAAGTATCACACTGGCCAAGCAGAAGCTGAAAGTCAGCGGCCTCATGCTCATCGATATCCATGAGCAAAAGGCCGAAGTCGCCCACAAAGGACAGATTACCTTTGGCAGCAAAATCAAAGTTGAAGATCTGGCGCTTTTGACTCGTCAGTTCGCCACACTTATCAAGGCCAAAATTCAAATTGTTGAATCTCTAAGTGCCTTAACTGACCAAGCCGATAATCCAAAGCTCAAAGTCATCCTGGCGGAAGTCAGGCAGAAGGTAAACGAAGGAAGTTCTTTGGCCCGCGCCTTCGCAGATTATCCGAAAGTTTTTGATAATGTTTATGTCAATATGGTGGAGGCCGGAGAAAGTTCCGGTACCCTCGACATCGTGCTCTTGCGTTTGGCCGATTTTACAGAATCTCAGGTCAAACTAAAAAATAAAATCAAGGGTGCCATGATTTATCCAACCATCATGATCACTTTTGGTTCCTTGATGATGGGAATCATTTTTGCTTTCGTCATCCCAAAAATTACCAAGATTTTTGTTTCCATGAAAAAAGAATTACCGCTTCCCACCAAGGTTTGCATCTGGATCTCAAGTACCATCCAAAATTACTGGTGGGCGATCTTGCTTGCGCTCTTTTTTAGTTACTATTTATTTAAGAAATATACTGCAACTGAGGGAGGCCAATCAAAATGGCATGCCTTAGTTCTAAGAATGCCTCAAGTCGGAAGTTTGGTGACCATGATTAATGTGTCACGTTTTTGCTCGACGTTGGCCACGTTGCTCAATTCCGGCGTCCCAATTTTGACAAGTCTGAAAATAGTCAAAAACTTGATCGGGAACGTCCACATTCAGCATGCTGTTGAAGCTGCCAAAGTTTCTATTGCTGAAGGTGGACCTTTGGCCGTTCCCTTAACCAAATCACATCTCTTTCCTTCCATGGTGACACATATGATCGGACTGGGAGAAAAATCGGGCGAGCTAGAGCCCATGTTAGAGATTATCGCAGAGAATTACGATGACCAAGTTGACGCTCGCCTGGCCGGACTAACATCAGTTTTAGAACCTGTCATGATGGTTGCAATGGGCGGTGCTGTGGCCTTCATTGTCTTTTCCGTCGTGGTTCCATTAATGAACCTAAATAGTCTTCGCTAATATTTTGGTTGTCACATTGCCGTGTTAAGCAAGATCCAGTAAAATTTTATCACACTATTCTTCTCATCCTTGCTGGTCTTAGGAGTTAGAAAATGAAACGGGTCCGCGCTTTTAAATATGCGATTACACAACACGCTTCACGCGGTTTTTCTCTTCTTGAAATTTTAATTGCCCTCGCCTTAATGGCCACGGCCGGTGCTTTTGTCGCCGGGAAAATTTTTGACATGTACTACGAAGGCCAGGTCAATTCCACCAAAATCCAGATGCAAAATCTGGCCGAGCGTCTGAAAGAATTTCGCCGCCACTGCGACCAATATCCTACAACAGAACAAGGGCTCAAGGCCTTGATTGAAAAACCTGTCTCGGCGCCTGAATGTAAGCGATGGAACCCAGAAGGCTACATCGACGGCGGACGCCTGCCTCAAGACGCATGGAGTGAGGATTTCATCTATGAGTCCGATGGCAAAACTTTCAATATCCACTCCATGGGGTCAGACAAGGCCGAAGGTGGCGAAGGCAAGGATGCTGACATCTACCTCAATGACAAACCACAAGAACCATAGCTCTCACTTAGCAAGAAGCAGAGAGACCGGTTTTAGTTTACTCGAAATTCTCGTGGCGCTCTTTTTAATCACGATGGTGTTTAGTCTCGTCAGTAATGTTAATTTTACCGACCGACAGGCGATTGATGATCTCACCAATAATTTAGAACGCGCCATTCGCTATTCCGTAAACGAAACGGCGATTCGAAATGTTATCATTCGTCTTCACTTTACGATCTCACCAGGCTCCGGCCCTCAAACCTATACTGTCGAATATGGTCCGGACGGCCAATTTGTGTTACCAGCACAGAGAGAATCAACATCTATCGTCACCACTCTGGCGGAAGAGAAGGCGCAGCAAGATGAGACAAAACGAATTAACAAACAGTTTAATCGCGTGCGCGAGTTATTTGACGAAACTCCAAAATTTCCAAACAACGTTCATCTCATTGCCTTAGGAACCAAAAAAAATAAAGAATTTTATCAGGGCCAAGAGGGCGCGATTTACTTTTATCCCAATGGGGAAAAAGATGAAAGCATCATTCTGTTTGGCACCGAAAAGGAGGTTGTTGGCCTTTCAATCCCGGCCTTCACTCTCGATGTGGATAAAATAGTTCGCCCAATTCCCCAAGATGCGACAGAAGAATTAGTTGAAAAGCAGGAAAGAGTTGCCAAGGAGATTTTTGAAGAATGGCTGAAAAATTAGTTTGCCATGATGTACAGGCCGTACGGAATGCCGACGCTGCAGGAGCAGGCGGCGGCAATGACAAGGGTTTTACTCTTCTTGAAGTCATGATTGCTTTGACGATCTTTGCCGTTTTCGCCGCGATGTTTGTGGTGGGGCAAAGTGGCAATCTTGCCGATTCTGTCCAAATGAGAGAGGAATCTCTCTTGCGTATTCTTTGTCTCAATAAAATTAACGAGATTCTTAACGACCCACCAGAATTTAATGATCAGCTTGTCATCTCAAAAGAAAAGAAAACTTTTGAAGATTATCCCAATTACGAATACACCCTCGAGTACAAAAAATTAAAAATCCCCGACCTCTCACAAATCGCTGGAAAATCAGGTGCAGGAGGCGGTGAAGGTGCATCTGGCGAAGAAGATGGGGGTGAGGATAATGCTCAATCGTCTACCAGTGCTAATGCCACCATCTTTAAAAATATCAAGGACAATTTGGAAAGCATGGTGTGGCAAGTTCGTGTCACCGTGACAAACAAAAAAACTGGTTTCTTTTATGTCCTCGCAGCATGGCCAAATAACAAAAACGCAAAGGTTAAATTCGATGGCATTTGATCTACCAAAAGATGAGCGGGGTTTCACCCTTCTTGAGGTGCTCATTGCCATCACTCTTTTGGCCCTCCTGATGCTTGGTGTTTATTCCTTGGTTGATAACTCGACTCGAACCCGTGAAAATACCCTGCTTGAGGATAAAGAATTTGTCGAGGCCGAAACGGCCCTCTATCGCCTTGAAACCGATTTTTCACTTTTTTACACTCCCCTCTTTTATACGGTGAGATACAATCCAGCGGCCAATCAAAACAGCAACACTCAACCTCAACCGACACTCCCGAGCAAGCCTTCATACCTGGACAAGTATGAGGCCACTGAACGCTTTCCCTTCATCTCCAAAAAATCCCTCCCCGTTCCGGCCTTAGTTAATGAAAATAAATCCTCCTTTGCCTTTTTCTACTCTGGTAACAAGCGCAACTATGAAAATACCAAAGAATCAAATTTTGCCTGGGTGAAGTACACTCTGAAAAATATGGAAGGTGAGGCAAATCAGCCGGGCCTGCAGGAACTCGTGCGCTATCACATCCCCGGAAATCCTTATGCTCCTGATTTCGACTGGGACAATTCTTCAGCTTCGGTTCTCCTCAAAAATGTTAAATCTCTTGAATTT
>JAHFAA010000022.1:12439-16153 GCA_023250775.1 Bdellovibrionales bacterium | reverse complement strand
TCGCTTAAAGAAAAGAGGCCGGAATTTTTCCGGCCTCTTGCAGTTGTCAATTTACTTCTACCAGCCAGTTGCTTTTTGCTCTGAGTATTTCGAGGTCTTGGTACGAACACGCAATACCTCAATTCCCTTCTCAATATCTGTCATACGAATGTTGACGTTATATTGTTTAATGGTTTTGCCATCGCGGGACTCAGGCTTCATATAAACGTTACCAAAGACCATGAGCTCAGCACCAGTTTGCTTGCCGACTTTTTTGGCATCAGCAGGATCCACCATCCCATCATTTTGATAGGTGATTTCTTTTAACACATGCTCACGAGCGGCAGCATCAATCAAAGTGAAATCGCCAGATGATGAAAACTCATTCAACATTTCATCGTTAATGTCGTTGATTGGAAAATAAGCTTCCGATGTCATATTCTGAACATCAGCGATGAAAATTTTAGGAGGAGTGCCTTTCTTGCGTAAGAAAGCTTGGAAACCTTTGTGATCTTGAATTTGTTTCAAAATATCCTTAACCACTTTTTCGGTATCACCTGATACCCATTGGTCAGTGATTGACAGTGCTTTTTCGTCAGACTCGGCTGCATCAACACGTTTTGCCTTAAAGCCACCGCAACCGGAGCTCAACATCATACTTGCTAAAAGAAATGCTAACAGTAACTTCATACAACTACTCCCTATAATTAAGAACGATCAATTAAAGCTGACCTTGTTTTGCTTTCACAAAATTTTCCGAAGCATCATTCAATGCTTTCTTCACGTTTTCTTTTGTCGATGGATCATCAACCGCGTTCACCACATGATTAGCGGCCTCATCAATTGCTTTTTGCAATTCTTTTGTTGGAATTCTCACAAGAGAAGCGCAGGTAAAGCCGATGTAGTCTTTCTTGGCCCCTTTGGTCACTTGATAATCACGTTTTTCCCAATAGGTTTTCATGATGCTGGCACCATGAATGAGGGCCATAATTTTTTCTGCTAAAGTGTTTGACACAAATTCGCGCAGCGGCTGGGTCTTTGGATTGTTAGGATCGATGCTTGGAGCACCTTCTGTACTTGCACCCAATTGCTTGTCGATGAAAGTGGCAATTTCACCAGCAATATCGGCCTTAGCATTGGCCTTGGCCAAGTTACAGGCGATTTCACGACTTACTTTTGGTTCTGTTTCAAACGAGAAGAAGCGGAAGTCAGCGCCATCTTTATTAGTCTTTCCATATTCCTCGGCCCATACGGTGGCATCCTCAACCCAACCTGGGCGGATATTTGAGCTGGCATCACGCACATCATAATCTTTCTTGATGTTTGTGTGTTCAACTTCGACTAATTCCTTTTCCTTTTTTGTGCTACTACATGAAGTAAGCAGCAACGCTAGGGCAACAAACACGACTGTCTTTTTCATTTCCTGTCTCCTTTTTTTCATTAATCCATATTTAAAAGAACTAAATTGTCTTTCAAAAATTGTTTTAGCTCTGGCAATGCCTTAGCAAGACATTGAGTAAAACTTCGGCCATTTTGCACAATGGTGGTGTCAAGGGCGCCGAGTTTGGCACCGGACTTATCCATCGAACGCACCTTCAAAATAAAGCGATGCTGCTCGAAACCTGCCACCGACATGTGCTCCTGCTCATGCACCAGTTCCCCTTGAACACTGTACTGGTGAGGAGCTCCATCATCTTCAACAACTTTGTAATCATTGTCAGTCAAAGCACCCGAAACTAAATTCTTTAAATCTTGTGCTTCCTTGGGAGCTTCAAATTCCACAAAGACGGCGACATTTTCTTTTCCTTTGGCGCGTTTTTTACCTAAGAGGTCCGCCAAACTAACCTTGGCAGGGTAAGGCATTCCGGCCAAAACAGCATAGCGCTGATTCAAGGCCTCGCGCTTTTCATTAATTTTGAGAGCGCGATTCAAAGCGGAACGACGACCATCCTTCAGCAACTCTTCCATCTGAGTATCAAGCGGCTTCATCTCGTCTCGAAAACGGCCAAGCGCCTCTTCCTTATTAATTGCGGCCAAGGCAAAATATGATTTCAATTTTGTGTCGTCATAGGTTTTTTTGATGACCACACCTTTCAAAACTTCATCAGTCACTTCTTCAATTTGTTTGGCCGTGGTCTCATTCACTTTACCGCTATCAATTCCCTTGTTGCTGGACTTTGTTTCGGAAGTCGTCGTGACCGTACTGTCGCCCTTCACATGAGTTTCGAAAAATTGTGCAATACTCGTTCTGGCAGCGGCTTCGGCCACCATTTTTCCGGCGCCTTCACCTACGGCACACATCTCGGCCTCAGTACAACCCTCTTGAGGAGAATCAATCCACGCCGGACGTTCGCGACCTCCTGCCTTCGATTTGCTCTCAGACTTGGATACTGAGGAAGTCGAACATGAAGTAAGCGCAGCCAACATGACACAAAAAAATATCAAGCTCCCACATTTCATGGCCGTAAGACTCCTATAAAAGATTAGGAAAAATCGTAACTCGAAAAGAGTTTCTCGTCCCTAACTTTTTCATAGGGCAAGGAATTCAGATGAAAATAGATATACCTGAGCTTTTAGCTTTGCAAAAATCTGCGCATTACAAATTTTTGTTGGCGAAATCCCAGTTCACTAAATTCCAAAAAGCTCCCACATAATTGACGCGAGCATTTCGGTAATCGATGTAATAGGCATGTTCCCAAACATCGATGGTGAGGAGTGCTTTTGTCCCTTCCGTCAGAGGACAGCCAGCGTTGGAGGTGTTGACGATATCCACGTCACCGGTTGCAGTTTTTACCAACCAGGTCCAGCCCGATCCAAAATTTGATACGGCCGAATTCGTCCATACTTCTTTGAACTTTTCGAAACTACCCCATTTTTTCTTGATCAACTCAGCCACTTTTCCAGTGGGCGCACCGCCGGCCTTAGGATTGAGACAATTCCAATAGAAGGTGTGATTCCACACTTGAGCAGCGTTATTGAACAAAGGTCCCTTGGCCTTTTTGATAATGTCCTCTAAAGACAGCTCGGCGAATTCGGTTCCCTTGATTAGCTCATTTAACTTGGTCACATAAGCGTTATGGTGTTTTCCATAGTGAAAATCAATTGTTTCTGGGGAAATATAAGGGGCAAGAGAATCTTTGGGCCATGGTAGTGCTGGCAATTTATGTTCCATAACAAACTCCTTTTAGAATTATTAGTCTTAATGAAGGTAGGCCTTCCCCCTGCCGAAAGCAAGGTTGTCTAGATATTGTCGATAGATTGTCGCCTATTTGCTTGGGGCGGCTTTTTCCTCATCAAAGAGTACGGGATAGCTTTTGAGATAACGGGCCGTCAGCATTTCAAAAATTGAAACCGAAGGATCATTTTGAATGTCGTTGGTCCTGATATTGAGAGCTGAATCAATCGCCACTTCACCTTCTTTCCCTGAATTGATTTCGCCATTGGCGTTCGCCCCATCTTGGTTTTGCAATTCAAAGGCCGCAAAAGGATCGGCCGCGGCTGCAGTGCTCGTTGTACCCGCAGCGGTTTGACTGGCCTGAAATGCCTTCACCTTCTCAGCAAAATTTTTCTTTTCTTGTTCAGACACTTGATTTGAAGGTTTCACTCCTCCCAGAAGTGCTGCCGCATCAGTGTTATGGGCCTTCAAAGTCGCGTGCGCCTTGGCGAAGAGATTTTTCATCATGTCACGCTCCACCTTCTCAAAAGGAACTGGTGGGAGATTGGCCTTGCCTCGCG
>JAHFAA010000022.1:0-12429 GCA_023250775.1 Bdellovibrionales bacterium | reverse complement strand
TCATGGCCTTTGGACTCACATCTCTTGAACCTCCCAATTCTTTCCCTAGAGTCGAGATAGATTTGGTAAGGCCGGCCAGAGAGCCTAAGTTGAGAGACTGTAGACTCGACGCCAGATCATTACTCACATCCTTGCAACCACCCTTTCCATCTCCCCCGTTGGCACAAGGAAGTGGTGGATTATCTTTGGAGATAATCGGGCGCCCTTTTAAACTCTCTATATCAAGAGATACTTCATTGTAGGGAATAACTGAGCTTGTTTGAATTTTGATTTTGTTGGGATTAAGGTTGGCACTGTCCAAAATGGACTGAATCTTCTTGATATTTTCGTCCAATTTATCAATGACTCCATATTTGGTATAGATTGCGCCGCCAGCGGCCAAAGTGGCCGTAAGCGTATTCCACGCAGCACGTTTTATGGGCGTGCCAAATAAGAGTTCAGCCAATTGATTAGTCGTAAAAAGAAGAGAGACAATAATAATCACCGCCGCGCTTGTGAGGCCAATACCTTTGGTAATAATTTCAGAAACGTTGGCAGCACTCGTTCCTGCCTGAGCGGAAGGAATTAATTGCCCCAAGGCCTTCAGGAAAAAACTCTCCTGATTTTGAGTGAATAGATCCAAACCGTCGAGATATTGCAAATACTGATATTCCGTCAAATGGGGTGACTGACTTTCCCCGTTTAAGATGGCGGCCTTCTCCATTTTTTCCATCTGAGTTGAGGCCATCTGTTCATCATCGAGTCCGGAAAGCAAATTATCTCCGGCAGGACGAAAGTAAAAATTTTGCCACGCGTATTGGTAAGGCCGCTGAACAAAAAACGACGCGAACGCATCGGCCCCTGGCACAGGCGTCGGATAGTCTCCAGGTGTACAGTTACTCATTTGAGGGCATTTCAATAATTGAACATGAGCTTTGAAGGCCGCAACAAAGGATGAAGCCGAAGCTGTACATTCCGCTCCTGCAGCATTGCAAGCTGCGAGGGCAGTGTCTGCAGCCTCAAGAGGTGCGAGGATCGCCTCACGTTGCCCCCTCGAAGACATGGGGGCCGGGTTTGACAGCTGAGTGATTTCGTTCGTAAGAGCAGCGACTGCTGTACCGACAGCTGCCATACAAGGCGCACATTGAGGAGCACACTGTGCCGCTTTTGCGGCCGCTGCAGGCCCGCCTTCAGCGGAACAGGCCGTGACGGCGGCAGGAAGAGCACCTACTTGAACGTCGGCTTGGTCATGCATCGCACTGGCTGCCAGATGGGCTGCAATCGCCCCATAATATTCAATTGCCGCCGCAAGGCCATAGGCAACTGCTGCTGCGATCTGCAGATCCATTTTTATTTCGGCCGCTTGCTTGGACTTTTCATAACTTTTTTTCTGCGCCACCAAGGCGGAATATTGATCGCAAATGCTTCTCGTGTTTCCACCATTGGCATCTGAAATCGTGCCAACATCAGATCCCACCTCTCCCCCAGAACCTGAACCAGAACCAGCACATTGATCTTTGTATTTTCTCAGCATGTCCGGACGATACTCGATTTTATCCTGGGCATCTGAATACATTGCAATTTGCACTATTTCTCCCGCCAATAAGGCCAAGCCGGCAATGCTGGAGAAGAGTGTGGCGTAACCACAGTGATTGCCTTTCATGCACTGTTTTAGCTGAACAATGGCCACAAGTGCCACCACCCATAAAACAAGCACAGAATAATATCCCTCGGTGACGATGATATCCTGGTTGTCATAGTTTGCTGTTCTGATAGTACATCTATCACCTGCACTATCTGTCTTACCTGAGGCCACATCTTCGCAGCCACTTAAGCGGTTGGCATCGGGATGAGGAGTATCGCCTTCAGCATAGGCGCGAGAAATCAGCACATCATTTTGCATCATCAAAAGTGAACAGAGCAGCAGCGCCACTCCAGATCGCAACAGTCGTACCAACATGGAACAATTTTTCTTGCTCATAAAATTCCTATCCTGATTCGTACCCTAGTCTCTATTCTAGGACATTTTGGCGTTTTGGGGTCGCCTGGAGGAGTTTTCCTCTCCAACCCCTGAAAAAAATTGAGTTATTTCAGCATGCAAAAAAAATTGCCCTGCCAATTTTGTCAGTTTTGTAGAAATTACCCGACTGGCAGCGCATTTAAAAGGCCTGTGCTACAAGCCCCCTATAACCTTATGCTCAGGGGAAAAGATATGAAAAAAATTGTGCTCCTTTTGTCAGTTTTATTGCTCACTTCTTGTGTGGAAAAAGTGCGTGGAACTTTTGAAGCTAAACGTCCTCTTACTCTTCGTGGAAAAGATGGCAGCTTAACAGTGGCCCAAGGTGTTCACTCTGCCGTATTGCAAATTAGACAAAAAAAATCTGCCACCGTCGTGCTTGAAGTTAATGGTAAAAAATCGAAGGTTAAATTTAATCTTCCAAGTGGCGTGAAGTTGCCCACCAACCAAGGCCAAGTTCGCTTGACCTCAATGGAAGTCGGCCAGCCTTATGATGTGAACGCAACTGCAACAACAGCTGTAAGTAACTCTGGACCAAGAACATCCATCGAATCTTGTTCACGATCAGTGATTCGTCCCGTTTGCTCATACGAAACAATTCCTGGACGCCAAGAATGTTTCCCTGACCGATACGGCCGTCAGATTTGCCGCAATCTTCCACCGACATCTCGTCGAATTTGTCGTGATGAATACACCACCGTTTACGGTCAGCGCCAAGTGACTTATGAATACCGTGGCGAAACCACAGAATTCAACTTCACACTGCTCGACCCTTCTTCACAAGAAGTTGTAGGTCAGTTCAATGGCCAAGATTACAACGCCAACCGCGTGGTAACTGGTTATGGACCTTGCTCAGTTTACGGCACTGGAGTCATCATTCAGTAATCGCAACTTAGAATCGATTTATTCCAGAAGGCCTCCCATGCGGAGGCCTTCTTATTTTAATGGGTTACATACCATTTTTGCCCCAAACCTGTCCTTGAGGTAGAATATGACAATTTCCCTCAACTTATTCCTTTTTTAAACCGATACATATAAGTATGAAAAAGCGCCCTCTTCTTTTTGTGATTCTTGGAGTCCTGCATCTTTTGATGCCGGTGTTTAATTTATTAGTTTTCAAGGTCACAACGGGCATGGAATGGACGCTCATCCTTGATAATGTTCTGAGCATCCAAGGTTTCAAAAATATTTTGGATTTTTGGTTCATCTTCCCAATTGCCGGGCTGGCACTTTTATCGGTCAAGGCCTGGGCCTATCCCATTTTTGTCGGCGTCCAGGCCTACTCGCTTTACAATCACATCTTTTACGAAAAATTCACCTGGCCTTATGTCAGTGAGCGCCCCTTTGTCGCCCCTGTTTTCCTGATGTGTGTAAACCTCGCCATCATCATCTATTTTATTTTGCCTGCGGTTCGTCGCCCATTTTTTGATCGCCGCATGCGCTGGTGGGAGGCACGACCACGTTATGGCTCGGAAATCCCCTGCTTTGTTTCGCTTCTCATTCCAAGCCTGGAACATGCCGGTGTATTGAAGTCGAAAATTCTCAATATCTCCGAGTCAGGTGCCTTTATGGAAATGCGTCCGGGCATGCATGAGGCAACTGATATTCGTGCCAACTTTGAGTTCCATGGCGAAAAATTTTCTCTCACTGCACGCGTGGTTAATCGCCACATCGTCAATGGCGTTGAGGGAATGGGAGTGCAGTTCATCTTCACCAGCTGGAGTGAGCGTCGCGCCCTTCGGAAATTTCTCAAGAAAGTTGGCAAGACGTTTCAAAATTCCTTGCCCGCAGATACTCAGCAATTTGCGGCTTAAGCATTAAGCAGCTTCGCGTAGCTTAGATGTCAAATTTAAAAATAAATCCAAATCACACCAAATGACCTGCCGACCACCATCCGTTATGGCCCAGTTATAAGGCGCATGCACGCTATTTTCTGGGCCGACTGTCACAAACTCTTCTCCCACAATGTCTTGCGCTTCAAGATAGAATTCCAGCCCTTTCCATTGAACGAAGAGGGAAATGCCTGGGCCGCCGCTGTTGTGGCCTGGCAATTTTTTTATTTCTCGCGGCCCTTGAATTTTTTCCACTTTCTTACCAAGCACAGAAAAACGTTTCACGGCGGAAGTTGGAATGGCCCAGACACCTTTAAAGTGTGGATCATTACTTTTGACCAAGAAGGCCGGTTGCTTGGCGACCGATTCATCCAGATAAATTCTGAAGAAACATTTGTCTTCCAGCGAGATGATCTCCCAACCAAATTTTGAGTTATCTAAATTTTTACAAATCTGTTTCCAATGAAAAAATCCAACTTCATCAGAAAATAAATCTGCAACATAACCACGTTTCCCAAGATGAGGAGCAAGTTGGAAATTACATTTGGACATCGTCGGAGGAAGATAGGTGGCAACCAAATTAAGCCCGCGGAGCAAATTGCCGACCGCTTGCTTAGGAAGAGAGCAAGACTTGTCTATCATCGAAAAATGCAAGGCCCCAATCACATATTCAGAACCATGACTCTCATCTTGAAAAGGATTAAACACCGTTTGGCAAGGTAAGCGTTGTTCCAATTTATTAAAATCGGCCAAGACTTCCTCATACAAGCTCTGCTGCGAGCGCTTGTCGCCTTCCATCTCTTTTAAATGAAGGAGTTTTTGTTTCAGGTTTTTAAGTGCCACAACATTGACAGGCCAAATTCCTGAATGATCAAAAAAACCGGCCATAAATTCGACGCTCTGAAGTCCCGAAACAGAAATCTCCTTCGGCGCTTCGACTTGAGTTGGCTCAACAACCGCATCAATCCGCTGCGGGCCTGCGTGCTCGACACTACAATCGACCAGGCGTTCGCCGACTAAAAATTTTAGGACACTCGGGCCATTGTTCTCTTTATCCGCAGTGCGGACAGGGGTCTCTTCAACCGCAGGGGACATTTGTTCTAAATGTTTGATGACCAGGTCATGCAGAGAATGCAAAATTTCTAAACAGCTCTTTATGTTTGTCGAGGCGACATCATGGGTTGCCGGCAGCAAGGCCTCGTATTCGGCCAGCATGGCCATAACTTCGGATGCAGAAAGATGCCGAATCATGCCACGCAAATAACTGAGTCCGCGCTTCTGCAAGAGAGCGTCTGCTTCAGACCAAGCACGGCCTTCACCTTCGAAGGAACTCAAATTATCCTCGAGTTTGCGCCAGGCAAAACCGAACTCTTCGTGAAAATATTTTACGAAAGGCGTAACGCTCACGAGTTAACCACCTTTTTTTGTTCTGGACTCACACCATGCTCAATTTTCTGTGTGGGACGAGTATATGTTTTCTGACTTGTTCGTTGCACCTCAGGCTTCACTTCGCTACTTTTCACGGCCAAAATAAGCGATTCAAGGTCGGTTGAAAAATCAAAATTGATGGACTCTAATTCTTTCTGACCATTTTCCTGATCCACAGATTTATTGTAATAGGCCGCTTTGTAGCGCAAAGGATACATTTGCAATGCCGTTATTTTTTCACCCAAATATCGTCCCTGATCAGTCGAAATATTAAAATGAGATGCCCCACTCAGTTCAGCAAAACGCTTTCGCTCTTCCCAGAGATGTTGTTTGTGATGAAAAATAGTATGCCGATACACATGCCGCATTGAAAATCCTAGCAAGGTTGTCGAAAGGAAAACTCCAAAAAAATAATACACAAAATTCAAACGTCGGCTTTTTTCTTCGTCTTTTAACTTATCTAAAAAAATTCCAAAGGCGACTTTGGCAACGTCATCGAGCTTTTTCAAAACGGGCGTGGAGTCGGTGTATATTTCCTCGGGAGAAATTTTGTAGTTGCCCTGATCCGCAGTTTTAATCATCAGATCCAATTTTTTCTTGATCGCCTTCTGACCAGCTAAATCTTGCCAGCCTTGCAACGCGGCCCACACCGGCCCATGACCGTTCCCCGATAAAATATTTTCATGCAGTGAAGGTCGTGTGGCCTTTTCCAGCAGTAAATTAAAATCCTGAGAGGATAACGGCATATTAACAATCGCTTGTTGAATCAGGAGATCGCGCAAGCTGGCGACATCCTCAAACAATAAATTGGCCGTCGATGCAACGATACTCTCATGTGATTCCTTGGTTACAGAAAGCACCTGAAGAATTTGCGTGAGAACATTTTGATAATTTGCAAAGGCCTGATCTGGAGTCAGTCCTTGGGTAAAGATTTCGTCACGAAGTGATCGCACCACGACCATATTGCTGGCAATCAAGCTCTCTGAATTTTTACTCAAGAGCGTAAGTTTTTTTTCAACATCCTCACTTCTTTTTACCACGTCTTTGAATTCATAGATTGAGGTTCGACCACGTAGAAAGAGCATAGCAGTTCCGCGCTCCTGAACAATTTCACGATAGAGCTGAGACAGTTGGTGAAGTTCCTGAGCACGACTCAGATCATTTCTGGCATGGATAAATTCGGTATACTCATGAACTAAAAACCAGGTAATGCCCACCAAAAACGGGATAACCGCCAGTTTTCCGAAGATCAGAACTTTCCACTCAAAGGCCAGTTTTTTCAACCGTCATCACTCCAGTTTTTCCACCGTTACCGTCAATTCTCATCGAACGTTTTGGGCCTAGACTGAAGGCCTTTTTAGACATAATTTTGGCGTAAAAAATCAGATTGTTTTTGTTTTAAAAAAGTCAGAAAAAAAGCTTGTTTTAAGCCTGCGTTTTAAGACTTACCAAAGCAAAGCTCTCAATCTCTAGGAAGAGGTTGCCGAATTCACTACAGTATCTCAGAAGGGATTTGGATAAGCGTTGTCTTCTTCGCCGGTCACAACCGCTCGCTGATTTGGATCAAAACCCGCCAAAATTTCTTGGTAGGTCTTTTTGCCTTCCACCAGAGCTGTTATCACGGCCATATTGGAGCGGGCATTCATGTGAAAAAAACTCGGCATGGCATTGGTTAAAATATCAAAATACTTATATCGCGCGCTGCCTGGATTCACTTTTTCATGGGCCTTTGCCAAGGCCTCATCGACATAAGCAAAAGTGTCACAACCATTGATCAAGAAAATTTGATATTGTCCCGGCACAAAATTTCCCATGTTGGCCAATTTCCGAATATTGGCCCCAAGTCCCGAATGGCCACTATAACTGACAAAGTCAGAGTTCATGGTGCGCTCATTATAAATTTTTTCGATCTCGGAACCAGGATAAACGGCCTTGATATCCTCGACTAAGATGAGCACAAGATCCAATTCGCCTTGGGCAAGGGCAAACTTGAAATGCAGAACAGGAGTATTTTTTGATGGGACAAAATCTTCTGTCAAATTTTCTACATTGGACCAAGTTGGAAATCCATAGTTTTCAAAGGCCTCGCGAACAGTGTCCTGAATGGCCAAGATACCGGCGTCATAGGGTGAATCTTTTTCAGCATCGGCCATTCCAAAAATTAACGTGGCCACCACTTTACCATCTTCCCAAACTTTTTTATATTCGGGAGATTTTCCCTCTGTATTATCACGCCCATAACTTAAATTAACGGCGGTTTTTACCACTTCTTTAGGAGAAAGTTTAAGCCCACAATCACGCTTCAAAGGGCGATAGTAATACCAAAAATTTCCCATCTCGACCGCATGAACTTCCGCGGCCAGACATTTTTTTCCGGAATTCTCATCGCTGCCAAATTTAGCAAAAAATGACTGTAGGAAATCATAGTTGCCCTGTGAGGGAAGAATCAGGTTATAACTTTTGGGAAATGATTGCTCTAAAGGCCAGGCAATTTTGAGTGCAGCACGATAGGAAACTTGAAACCTTCCTGACGACAACGCATTCACACGACCTAGAGTAATTTTGGTTTTGGCCATGTCAGGAACACCACCACTCAAACCATTGAGCTGGCCAATCGAATACATGAGTTGCTCATTAATTTCACTCACCAAAACACTGGGATCATTTTCAGACGAAAGAATCGTTCCCGACTCAATCACACCATCGACCAATACCGAATGGGCCGCGGTAAATTTCGGAATTGAACGCCCAAAGGCGCTGCCAAAAAAAATACACGACAATAAAATTGCGAACTTTGCAATGTTCCCCATATCACCCTCTAATCTGCTGAAGTATTTTGTTGTGCTGCCGTGTAGGCCATCTTCCAACTCCTTGTCACGCCAAATTTTTATGCGAAATTGCAAGTCGCGGGCCTCTCACGCGTCACTCAAAGAGAGCTAACTGTTTGAGACTAAGGGATAATCTTGATAATTATGAGGTCCTAGCTGCGAATTATTAAATGGATTAGATCAAATGATTGGATGACTAGAATCACAGTTGATGAGAAAGCTGATCGGCCAAATTTTCGAGAAACGGAAAGAGAACTTGCTTGGTTTCTTCACAGCCTTGGGTGAATTTTAAAATTCCAATGCACAAAGTTTCCCAATGATCAGCACGAACCGATCCAATCACTTTGCCGTAAACCATACTGTATTCAGGCGCCAGACCATCATTAGCAACGCCATACTGTGTCTGATCAAGACCGCGTTTTTTTAATTCATTTTTGATGACAAGATTGGTGACTTCCAATGGTGGCATGAGGGTGTGATCCATCGAGTTGGTCAAACTGTAATAATTAATAAAGGGCAAGGCGCGAACGTCTTGGGCATAATAGGTTTGGGGAGAATCAGGTAGGCGTTCAGTGCGAAGCTCACCAAGATATTCTTTTTCCACCGGAGTAAAACCGATGCCCTCAATCACTGTGCGATAGAATTCGCTTTCCCATCCTTTTGAGTACTGATCAAAAATAAAATCGGCAATAGGCGTTCCCTGATGAGGAGTGGCGATCGTTACAACCGAATGAATGAAAGGCGCCAGTCGTGGATCATTGGCCACCATTCGAGCAATATTTCCCCCCATACTATGGCCAAGGAGAATAATATTTCGTCGCACAATAGGACGCCGATTTTGGATGGTCCCTTGAATAACCGCCGCCTGAATGGCAACCACACACTCCAAGGCCCTGGTCAGAAGAGGACGACGATCCTGGTCTTTGGTTTTAGGACAGAGCATGGTGGAGAGACCCATTCCATGCAAAATTTCCTGATAACTACTAAAATATTCACCGTGCCCGGTAATGCGTAAGAGAGTCGTTAGATTTTTAACATAAATCTCGCCGCCATTAGAACCTGCACCTGGAATCAAAACGATATAAGGTTTGGTTGGATTATAAACATCATTATCTCGCGCCCAACCTTTTCCGATGAACGTCAGTGAAAAAACTAAAGCAAGAATGGCAACAATCTTCCCAATCATAGCGGGCCCCTAAACAGCAAAAGAATTTAGTAAAAATTATTTTAAGTCTTGCACAGGGCTAAAATCTTCGTCGACTCACATTCTCTTACTTTACCGCCACGGTGCACAGTGGCAATGAGGCTATTGGCCGTTATCTTTGGTCGTAAAATTTTCTCTCCGTTTCTGTTTAATTTCAATCGCGTAGGGGGACTCCGTGGGACGATTAAAAGTAATGCCTGGTGCACTTGAGAAGATTGCCGAATGCAAACTTCCCAGAGAATTGAACTTCGGTAAAATCATTGCCCCCGCCTATATCGAATGTGATTACAAGGACGGGAAATGGGGGGAGTTAAAACTTGTTCCATACGCCCCACTTCACCTGGGCCCAGAAGCCAAAGTCTTTCACTACGGCCAAGAAATTTTCGAAGGACTCAAGGCCTACTACACCGATCGACAAGGCCCGTTTCTTTTTCGACCTGATCAAAATGCCACACGCTTTAATTTATCCGCACAACGTTTAGGAATGCCCGAATTTCCAATTGCCGATTTTCTTGAAAGCGTTACGGCCATGGCCCATTATTGCAAAGAAATTATTCCAACCAAAAGTGGTGAATCTCTCTATCTTCGCCCTTGCATGATTGCCACGGAAGAAAGCTTAGGCATTAAGCCAGGACTTACTTACAAATATTTTGTGATCGCCTCACCATCCGGCCCGTATTTTACAGGGGATTCTATTAAAGTTTATATCGAGCGCGAACGTGCTCGCGCCTGTCCAGGTGGAATCGGCGCTGCCAAGACCGGTGGAAACTATGCCGCCAGTCTCGTGTCGGGCAAACGTGCCCAGGAATTGGGATGTGGACAAACGCTTTGGTTGGATGCGGTCAATAAGCGCTATATTGAAGAGATGTCGGGCATGAATTTCATGTGTGTCATCGAGGGAATCATTTATACGCCGGCCATGACCGACACCATTCTCGATGGCATCACCCGCAAATCCATCATTCAGCTTGCCCAAGATTTCGGCATGCACGTCGTGGAAGACAAGATGGATATCAACAAACTGCTCGAGCAGGTTGCCCAGGGAAAATGCACCGAGGCCTTTGCTTGCGGCACGGCGGCCATCATTACACCTATTCGTGGATTCGTAGAAGGTAATGGAAAAGAATTGGCGTTCAAATCGGCTGACTCAAAAATCGCCATGAAACTTCGCCAAGAACTCCTGGATCGTCAGGAAGGGAGAAAGACCGCACCGGCAAATTGGCGCGTTCTCATTAACGCAAATTAATTTCCGCCCAAGCTTGGCAAGAGCTGAAAACACAAAATGACGATAAAGGTTGGAAAGAGAGCGCCGACAAAAAGCCAGAGCGGTGAAATCCCATCTTCCCCAAAACTCTCTTTTAAAATTCCATAACCCGCAGGGTTCGGGGCATTGGCAATCACCGTGAGCCCTCCACCAGAAACTGCACCTGCCACTAAGTTGTATTTTGCCGAGTCTGAGAGTGGAACCAGTGAGCCCAAGTAAGTAAGGGCGGCGTTGTCGGTAATTGCCGTTAGTGCCGTAGCGCCAAAATATAAGGCAAGATCACTCATCTTACTCAAGACGACCTGCAACCACCAAGACTGCACTCCTCCGAGCGTAACCAATCCGGCAAGGAAGAAACCAACCATCAAAGATTCACGCAATTTTGTTTCGTCTTGATATTCTTGAGTGACCTGAAGGATTCCTAAGAAAAATAAGAAAAGCCCAAGAAAAAAGACCATGTGATGAGCGGTATAAACAACGAAAGCGATAAACACAACATGAATGGCCATCATCCACCAAGGAGTGGCCATTTTAGCATCATGTTCAATTTCAAGTTTCCCCGTTAGTTCCTTTTTAAAGAGCATGGCGTATACAATCGTTGACACACCTATGGCCACAGCGGCCTTCCAACCGAAATTGAAAAGCATATGGGAAAAACCCCAATGGTATTTACTGGCAACCATCAACACTGGCGGAGCGGCAAAATGAGAGAGCGTGCCACCGACGGAAACGTTTACAAAGAGAAGGCCAATGGTGGCAAATTTAAATTTTGAGCTCATCTGATGCCGGTAAAAATGACTTAGAAGAATCATGGCCGTAACGGTCATGGCAGCAGGTTCTGTGATAAAGGAAGCGAGCAAAGGCCCCACAATCAAGGCAGAAATGTAAAAACTCATTTTCTCACTCATCGGAATAAGCTTGGCAAAAAGCTTAATTAGCATCTCCGCCAGATGAATAACCGGACGAGTGGAGGCCATACACATGATAACAAAGACAAAGGCTGGCTCAGTGAAATTTTGTGTTTCTAGATAATGAACCGCTCCACCTACCAAGGTGTGAGCTTCATCGTAAACCGCAAATCCCTTGACCATTGAATAATAAGTTAAAAAGACGGCGGCCCACAAACCAAAAACCGCTTCAACCTCGGCTAAAAAGTGAAAAATATTTTCACCGATGGAACCTTCGGGATAATGATGGGCCATCTGTTCAAATTTCTTCACCACAAAGGTGTGTAACACGGCAATGGCAAAAATAATTGTGCCGACCAACTCTACACTCGTTGGGTTCATGCTTACCTCTTGTTTTAAAAGGAGAATTTGGATTTATGATAACACAAGACAAAAAAAAGGCCTCCCGTAAAAAGAGGCCTTGAAAAAATCAATGTCCGAGCAAAATGCTAGCCATTCGTCCCAATAGAACTTACTGGACAAGCTTCCAACTGCTCTTGGCAAAGTGCCAATTCTTCTGGGCCCTTTGGCTGTTTTTTAATATAGGCATTTCCATCTTCATCTTCGGCAAAAAAATCAGGCGCACCAGTATAGCAAACGTTGCAAGCAATACAGCCCTCACCGTTGTCATCATCAGGATCAGTACAAAACCATGGGCCTGGAACGTTTAACTTATGTTTCTTAGCTGGATTCGCCATAATAACTCCTTAAGCGAGAATAATAATGATTGTTGTTTTTATAAATGATTCATGCCAAAAACTCTACGGAAAATAAAGGAAATTTTAATTATTAATTCAACAAGAGCGCTCACAGACAAGAACGCAGCGCATCGTCTCCAGTGATAAATAAATTTTCCAAACCTTTGGGAAGGCAATAAAATCTTCCATCTAAAATAAGAGCATTCGAGGTGCCTATGAAAGAAAACATTCA
>JAHFAA010000377.1 GCA_023250775.1 Bdellovibrionales bacterium | reverse complement strand
CCAAAACTCTTTGCGTCAGCATCTTGGATAAGTTCCAAGCTTGTTTCTTATCCAAGATGCTGACGCAAAGAGTTTTGGTGTCGACCTTGAGAGTGTAAACGGCGTTGCTGATGGTGTTGCCATTTTGTTCTAAGGCATTGTCCAAAGCGATATGCTCTTGCACCAACATGGGAGAAATCCAAATGCGGTCTGGTTCAGGACGAAATTGCAGTAACTCAAAATGCAGGCCGCGATCTTTCAGCAGCTCAATTTTTAAATGAACATTGGAGCTGTCTTGTTTGAATAAAAAAGGATTGGCGTGAGCGTATTGAGGCAAAAGTGCGACTAAAGCTAGGCCCAAAAACATGACAGTGATCTTCATAAGCAATCTCACTTAAAAGAATGAAAAATAAGGCCATAAATCCTCCTCAATAGGGGGAAAAGCAATGCAAATTGGCGGCGAGTGAAAATAATACAGTGGTTAAATTTGAAGAGTTAGTGTGCCTTGGCAGGAGCGGTGAAGAGCACCTTTAACTCGGTGACATTGGCCTGGTTATAGCGGCCACTTCGCCCGCCACGGTAGAGATAGTTTTTAAAGTGATCAAAGTAGGACATGTTGTAGAAATCACTCAGGCGGATGGTGTAGCTTTTACTGCTCGACATCTCCATGGTGACAAAATTGGAATCAATCCAGTAACGGTCACTGGTGTGATGGGGCATCATAAACACTTTGGTCCCAGTCACTTCGCCGTTTTTCTCATCGATCACTTCGACTTTCTTGACCGCCGCTGTGATGCCGGTATTGAGGAAGCCCAAGTTGTTGTAATTGACCTGGAGAGCGAAGCTTCCCGATTTTTTAGGCGTGAAATTTCTGAATTCCAAAAATTCCTGACCATTGTCACCCAGTCTCACAAAGTCCCGGCCATGATCGGTAAAAAAGCTGGGAGAACCGGAAACGGAAAGATAGCTGACGACGTTGCTGCTGGTAACAGGGATAACTGAGATCGAATCACTTTCCCAGAAGCACTGGGGTTCGGAATGAAGCGAACGGTTGCCACTGCTGGGGAAAACCGCTTCGACCACGTAACAAGCGGTGCTCCCGGGTTTCCAATTGCGGTCGACAAAAGTTTTTTGGTTGTAGCGCTGCTGAATCGCCACGCCGTTTTTGTAAATATTGTAATTGATGCTGCGATAGGATTCCAAAGTGAAGCTGAGTCGCGGATATCCATTTTCGTTTTCAAGGGCGTAGAGAGTTGGAGTATCGGGAGCAAAGAGCGCCTCGTAGTCCGAGCTGCTCAGTCCAAAGGGGTTGTCGAGACGACGGAGGCGCAGGCCTTCGGTGCTTTTTTGCGCTGGGGCCAGGCGAATCACGAGTTCATTTTCTGGCGCAAGCTGATCTTTCGTGATGAACGCTTGAAGGTCTGCTCGGGCGGTTCCGTTTAAAATAATTTCGCTCACAGGGAAATAAGAATTTTCATTTAAGTCGTTGGAGGCGGCAGGCAGGAGAAGGCGCACGGCCATGTTTTTGCCGAGATATTTATAGTTTTGCAGTTTAAGTTCATTGCTATTTTTAAAGACGCTATTTCGAATTTGAGTCGTGAGAAAGGGATTGATCCGGATTCCTTCTTTTTCCACCGAGAGGCCCATAATCATCTTCATCTGCACCGACAACATGCCCGCCACCGACCAAAGTTGTCGTTGTGAATTGACCACCGGCCCGGACAAGTTTCCATCGTCCAGCCAGTTGTTCATGGCCAAAAATTCAAAGTTTTCCATATTGGATAAGTTAAGGGCGGCACCACGAATCATGGAGCGAAAGAGATGATTGAAAATGGCGGCCTGTTTATTCTTGGTGGCGGCGAGCATGGCGTAGGCGGTAACAAAGGGCCAGATGGCACGATTGTGATAGATGGCGATGGACTGGGCCTGAGGCCAAACCACCGGCGCTCCGGCCAGTACCATGGGGTAATTGGCCAGGCAATTTTTCTGAGCGTCGCTCTGAGGAATTTCGGCCAAGACAGTCAGAGCGTTCCCAAGCAGGTCATATTTGTCGACGGGGGCACGGTCTAAGTACGTCAGGATGTAGGTTCGGTAGAGGCCTTTTTCTTCGTCCCAGAAGCGGGTGTTGATCTGAGTGCTTAAGTCATCGGCCCATTTTTGATAATGTTGCTGGTCACTGGATCGACCCAGTTCTTGCGCCATTTGCGCCAGCGTTTTGAGCGCCATGAAATGCGCCACGTTGGTGGAAAGTGATTTCGACATCCCGACGTGAATCACGTTGTCGGTCACCCAACGCGGATAAGTTTGTTCACGCCAATCGAGAAAAGATTGCTCGCCGGTGTACAGCCCGTCTTCAGGATCGAAAACGGCGATGCGGTCGTTCTCCACGGTGTTTTGGATGGCGCGATAGGCGGTTTGTAAAAAGTTGCTGCGCTCTTGGCCTTCCAGATGGTTCAAGAGGTCAAAGGCCGCCATGGCCCACACCACGCGGTCGGTGCTTAGAGGCCAGCTCCCGCCGGTTCCGGTATCTTGGATAATTTCTTCTGTGCCGTCTGTTACGCCTTTCTGCTCTCGGCGTTTGGAAATTTTAAACAGCAGTGTATTTTTGGCGCGGTCTTGATTGAGGTCACCCAGCGCCAGGTAGGATGAGTAGGAGATATCTCGGGTCCAGACGTAGCTCCATTTGCGGCCGGTTTCAAAGCAGTGGCAAGGGCCTGAGGAAAAGGAGCTATCGCTGACTTGCTCCACGCTGTTTTCTTCCAATTCGCTAATCGACAAAGCGTAGAGGGAGTCAAACAAGGGCGAGCCGGTTTTCATCATGGGGTAGTTGCGATTTTCCAGCATCCGTCGCTCTTTACTGCTGGGCAAATCATCCCGAAGGAGAGTGGTGGTCTTGAGCAGAAATTCACGCGCGTCGTTGGTGTTGTTGACGATGGAGGCCCAGGCGTTATTATTTTGCCAATTCACCTGAGTGTCGGTGATCTGTTCGGCCCATGAGGGCAGCGAACAAGCGCAAAGCATGGTGAGAAAAATTTTGAATAAAAACATGCCCGCGAGCATAGTGTGTCGAGTGCATGATGAGAAGCAAAAAATGCCTTGAATCACTCAATTTTTCGCAATCTTTTTGGCCACTTAGACTTTCCCCAGGAAAACTGACAAATCACATTTTTTTTAGGCGAAATTGGGAGAACAAATACCTTTCAAAACGTCCGCGACGAATAAGATAAGTGCTAAATGCTGAAAGATATTCTGTTGAGGGCCACCAGTTGGGATCAGCAAGATGGGTCGCTGCCAGATCAAGGAGGCGGCAAGATGCACCAGAGTCCTGTACCCAAGTTTCAGCACAGCAGGCCGTTGACAGATAGGCGTAATCGACACCGGCATTAGGAGTCCTAAGGCGAGTATGATCGTAGTCGCCAGAGTGAAATGACTCATGAAAGAGAATCGATTGCATTGTCAGATGGGAATATTGGTTGGCAATTGAGAGATTGACCGTAGATTGTTCGTTCCAGGTTCCAAGTTGATGCCAAGTTGGACAACGATTTGGAACCTGGATTCTTCTAAGGTACTATCTAAGAATGCTGCATGAAATTTTTTTATATTTAACCGAGTCTGTCGATCCTCGCGCCAAAATTTTTGGCCATTTAAAAGAGAGTATCGCTCTTATTAAACGCCAAGAACGTTGTCGCGATTTCTGGCGTTCTCATCAGGAAAATTGTAAAAAAAACATTTTGAATTGCATTCAAAATATTGCGCGCAAAAATTCCATTCTTATTTTGGGTTCGGGCCCCCTTCATGAGATTCCCATAGAGGAATTGAGTGAAAAATTTGAAAGAGTCACGTTGGTTGATCTGGTTCATTTGCGAGATACCAAAAATAAATATCGCCATCTTAAAAATCTTGAATTTCTTGAACATGATATTACGGAACTCGAAAATTCTTTGAAAAATTCGTCGTCATTATCCAATGTGGAACCGAAACGCTTTCTTGATCAGGGATATGATTTTGTGATCTCGTCCAATCTCCTCTCGCAGCTAAGCTATCATCTGAGAAAATTTCTTTTGAAGAAAAACTTTAGTATTGAGGCCATCGATTCATTTTGCTTTCAGGTCAGTCTTGATCATTATCATTATCTGCAAAAATTTAAATGCCCTGTGCTCTTAATTTCCGATATCGAAACTCACATC
>JAHFAA010000376.1 GCA_023250775.1 Bdellovibrionales bacterium | reverse complement strand
TGAGTTTGCCCCTTCCTTGATTTCTCCCGCGAAAAAATAGCTGCTTAAACCTTTGTCACTGCCTAAAAAACATGCATCAAAACCCTGTTAACTCTTTGAAAGGATGAGCCAAGTTTGGCATGTGATCTGCACTAACACTCTTGGGGTTTCTTGTAGGTTTCTTGTAGGTTTCTTGGGGGGTTGTTAATGCTAAGGGTGTTCTTAAGTCTCATTTTATTGAGTTTGTTTTCTTTGCGTACTGTCAGCGCCGCCATTCACTATGATGATTGGGGACCTGTCACTGATCGTACTAAGGAAGAAGTCGGAAAAATCATCAGTCGCCGTTTCAGCGAAGCCAACTTTGGCGAGGTCAAGAAGGGCCTTCCCATCAGCATGTATAAAAAATGTGAGAACAAGGCAGACTGCCTGACTCGTTACGGAACCATTTATGATTTAGGTGCGCCAAAAACGACTCAATATATTTGCGGCGACGCCAAGTGGTTCGGCGGTCATCTGGACTGCATTCAGGGTTATTACGACAAGCTCTATCGCGATATAAAAATTTTGGAAGGCGAAGAAAAACGACTGACCCCAGAGTCAGAAGAGTATGCGACTTACGAAAAACTGTTACAGGAAAAATTGCGAGTCATGCAGGCCATGGGTGAGTACCAAGAGGGCCTGATCAAAAAATATATCCGCGATGTTGTCTACGAAGGCAGTAAACTTCCCTATGAATTTATCAGCTTCTCGGGCGATGGGTTTGACATAGATCTTGGAAACGGAACTGAAAATACTCCAGGCCCTGGAGGAGTCACTAGTGGCGACGGCAAAAAGGCCCCACGCTTAGGTCTGCGCAAAGGTACTCCCTGTTCCGCCGCCAGTCCCTGGAACTGTCACCCTGACCAGCTGGGAAATGGAAGTGGCTCGGGAGATTTGCAAGGAACACTCTTGTGTCCTGTGCCTGCGGCCATCAAGAAATGCACACCTAGTCAGGGTGGCGCGCGTGATTGGGCGAAAAATGGCGAGACAGATACCAGCTATTTGCAAATTCAGGAAAAATATTGTCTGGAAAAATTGCTGCAAAGTTCTGGCAATCGAGACCTCCTCCAAAAATTTCGAAATGGCCAAGATGATGCCTATAGAAGTTCCCTCATTGATCTGTATTTTGTCGATGGGATCGACCAGGCCCAATTTGAGGCACTCTACCAGGGAATCGATTCTGCACGAGGAAGAAAGCGTGAGATGATCGCCTGTCGGTATTTGAGCGCAACCTCGCCTGACAACGCCGAAGTGCAATCCACCATTTCACCCATGATTCAAAAAGTTGAGTTAGAAGATGCCAACATTACTCCCTTTGTGATGGGCATGGGCAAGATCATTCAAAATGATCTTGGTCGTGAGCTTGGACTCTTCGCGGTTAAAACCAAGGCGTTGGCCCTCATGGCCCTCTCGTATATGGTGAAACCAGAACTGACGACCCCCGATCGAGTGGCGATGATCGTGGAGAAATTTGCCAGCTGCGATGAGATGAGTGTTGAGGATAAAAATTCTTTGCAAAAATATTTGGAAGATCAATCAAGCGTTCTTGATGTTGAGTTGAACTCTTCCGCCACTGATGCACAAGCTTTTCAAAAATATTTGAGTTCTACCAATGCCGGATTGATTTATGATATCGATCGTGTTGATCCTCATTTTTTTGATGGATACGTTTTTGATCTTGAACGCCCTGCCGGATTTCAAGAAAAAATTAAGTCCTATTTTGAGTCCCAGCTTGAAGCTGCCAAAATCTCTTGTCAGAAAGGTCTTAGTGAAGAAGGTTTGCGGGCCTCCACGTCTTCTTCTATGGTGGCGAACTTTTTTAAGTGTGGCGACAATCCCACCGATTGTCATGAGCGCAAACGCTTTGGCTGGGCCTTGTGCGGACTTTTCGAAAGCGCTGTGCAAGCGGGCAAAACCAATGATGATCAGATGATTTCTGTTGTGACAGCGTTGGATTCACCTCTGTTTGCCAGTGAGCAACTCCCTCTTATGCGAGAGCTGGGTCGCAAACTCGGTCTTTCACAACAGTTGGAAGACAATGACGAGGCCAAGATTCACCTCGCCATGCGTGCTCTCCAGCAATTTAAATTGGAGGCCGGTCTCAGCGTTCAAACTAACAAGCCAATTGTTCTTGCTAGCGGCATTATGGTGAGCGCCTGGATTAATCCCGGGAGTCGAGTCGGTGTTGGATTAAAACAAAATCCAAGTGACGGGCCTTACCTTTATATTGATATTGCACCACCCTTGAAAGTGAGGGTCGGCCCAATCACAAAAGATATTGGCAGAATTTATTACAAATTTAAAGATGCGGAATTCGCCCTCTATTTGAATGACTATGATCTTCCGCCAGGCACTGATGTCTCGACCGCTTTTAAACTTGCCATTAATGCTGAACTCAATGCCTCGATGCGACCGAGGCTGCCAAGGGAGTGGCAAGTGCCGGGTTACGATCCTTACAAAGATGCCAATCCTGATCGCATTATGAAGGACGCCTTAAAGGCCTTGTCCTATAGTTCAGGTGCGGGCCCAAGCCTTTCCATGGATGATTTTTCCAATGTGAATGCTCGAGCGGGAGTAAAAACCTTTCGCGCTCATCGCTATAATTTCGGAACTGAGGCCGCTCCCATGGCCTTGGCGATTGACGACAAAACGAATATCCAGCTCAATTTAACAACCACAGGCCCGGTGAAAAACAGCGCCTTAAAATCCCTGGAAGTTTCCATGTCACCGAAGTTGCGCTTGGGCGATGTGGAGGCCGATGGCACTTTCAAAGACAATGGATTTATTGAAATCAGCAAAATTACTTTTTTGCCTGGAGGAGAGATTAAGGCGGAATACACCATTCCAGCAGAAAATAAGCTCGGTGCATTTGCCACAGGTGGTGTCGGTCTCTTCCTTCTCTTTGACGTTGCCGCCACTGGAAATCTCAATCACGCGCAAGAATTGGCGAATCTTGATACCAGAGTAAAGCTAGATACTATTCGCGCTGATATCGACAAGCGTATCAATCAAAAACTTGGGCCTATGCTGCGCGATTTTGTGTTAAAAAACAAAGACATCGTTTCGGGAATGGACCTCGAAACTTTTATGGGCCTTCAGTAAGATTATTTCAACACTCGGCAGCGTTGCAAAAAATCTATCTCGATGTGAAAATTGACCATCAATTCGTCTAAATTTTTCATGGAGGAAAGATGAAAATCTTATTTTTGATTCAATTGCTATTGCTTCTTGGATTAGTTTCTTGCGGCTCGGATAATAATGCTGCTTCGGGATTTACCCTGAAGGGTTCATCAAGTTCCTCAGCAAGTCTTGTTGGCACACAATTTCTAACTACCGTCTATCCTGGTGCCCCCACAACTTTGAATATGAAAATTTATCAAATCTGGGTCAGTGCCAATGCTGATTGTTCCAGTCCTGTGAGCGTATGTACCCATTCAGGTGCTGAGGCACAGATGGACCTTGTGTCTGGCCCCACTCTATGCACGGGCAGTCCTGCTGCTGGAACTTATCCTTGTATGATTTTAAAAATGAGTGATACTTTCAAGTTTAAACCTGATGCGACTGCTGCTGCGTCCGTTCCTGGGGGAATTTGCACCGCTGGCGCCGACACGTACATGGATATTTATCGTGGCGATGATGCCGATGCGAACACATGGAAAGACATGAGCAACGTCGTCATCCCTTCTACCGGAACAGTCGCAACTTCTGGCGCAGTTGAAGATACGGTTTATATCTTTGCTACGACCAACCCCGCAGCTGTTGCTGGCACCACAGTTCCACATCAAGTTGTAACACTGACTGCGGCCATGACAGTTCCTGGCCAGGCCACTTTCTACACTGATTTTTCCAATCAGTTTTCAGTTAATGGCGCAAATTGCTGGATTGAAGCTCCTACCATGGGATTTAGATAGATTTTTTTTGAATGGTGTGTGGTTAATTCCACACACCTTTTTTACTGACAATAAGTTTTCGGATATTTTTCCATGGCGTAAGTTTTCATTTCTTCCCAAACAATGCGTAAGCGTTCTTCTGGCCATGGAAGGGACTCAAGAATATCACGGTTAATATTTTTTAAAGCAATCCCATTTTCAGTGACTCGTGAATGCTTTTCATAGGTCGCCAGACAGCGTGCGAGCACGAGCGTGGTGGAATATTTCTGGATA
>JAHFAA010000021.1 GCA_023250775.1 Bdellovibrionales bacterium | reverse complement strand
GTTTTCTTTTAATTGATCAGGGTGTTGCTCAAGAATTTGGGCCGTCGTTTTCTTGAAGAAGGATAAATATTGCGCCAGTGAGGCAGGCATATCGTCGCGAGTGGCAACCGATTTGGGAAGCAGAAGTCCTTTTAATTTCCCTCTGATTCTTGTGGAGCCTCCATTTAAGGAGAGCTGTATTATTTGTTGGCCAATTTCAGATTCAAAATAATTTTTCAGAACATTTAAGTTGAGATCAATGAGTTTTGGAACCAGACCATAATATTGAAAGTAGGCCTGGCCATAGAGTTCTTGCTTGGCCTGCAGGCCATCGGATTTTACAATTTCAAGTTGGATATTATCCAAATTCACGAGATTGACGATTAGAACGAACGGATAACGTTGCTCTGGCCGCACTTTCATTCCAAGGAGATGATCGGCAATCGAAACAGACTGTCCGTCTTTATCAATGTGTTCAATCTGAAATACTTGCTCCATCGCCAAAGAAGACTGAGTCAATCCTTTAAAAAAACTTGGATGAGTGACTTTATCAGGAGAAGTGATCGAGTGAAGTAGTTTGCCATCCACAATGGCATCTTGATGAAATTCAAATTGGCCAACGAGTGGTAATTCTTTTTGATAAAGAGGAATAGTGTTTTGACGATATTTGAGAAAATGCCTGAATTCATCTGTCACTTTTTGGAAATAGTGAAATTGGGAGAGGTCGCCAGCAATTGCAAAGGAAAGACAGGAAAATTTTCTGGCCTTCACAGAACCGCTTTTTTTACTGGAGGGCACGGCGGTAAGATGGCGTGAGAAGATATACAAGAAATCGGCCATTTCCCCTTTGCCTTTCAGACCTTCAAAATTGAAAACGCCTTCGAGTTTGTAGCTATTTAAAAGTTGTTCCACTTTGTCGCTTTGGCTTGGAACAAAAAGATTTTGATTGGTGAAAACATAAATGAGGCCATTGGGTGAAAGGGCCTGGCCCTGTGACTGGAGTTGAGTCAATACGTGGTAATGAGGGTTGCGTTTGGGGAGATCAAGCAAGTGCAGAATGATGCGGTCATAGACCAAGGGAGGCAGACTTTCGAGCGTCGGTCCGAGAAGCGGAACTTGACCTAAGGCCAGGTCGCGCGACTTGGCATATTTACTGCGCATGATTCTGCCCACGAATTGCACAGGATCAATTTTTTTAAGTCCGGCAAGGCGAACCAGAAAGGACAGGAAGTGAAGCTCATGGCAGATTTTGATAAAGCTGCCGTAAGAAAATTCATTACTCTGAAAGTCGGGACAAATGACCGTATCCCAGGAAGGAGACAAATTGGCCTCTTGGGCCAACCAATGTCCTTGCGATAAAGAAAATAAAAATGCGCCGACGAATTTCACACTCAGGGTTTCATTTTTTAAGTGATGGCCGCCGGCCTTCTTGCTGCATCCTTCAACTTCGGCCCACTTTGGATAGTTAATAACGAGGTCCGTAAGGAAGAGACCAAAAGATTTGTGAGACAGGGAATGAGAAAATTTTAGACTTCCCAAACCTTCAGATAATCCGCCAATAATTTCTACGTCACTTTCGGCGGTTTTTTGTAAATCTTGCACCATAGGTGTGGATAAAATGGTTTCGGCTTTGTGACTTTTGTAAGTGCAAATCTTCATCATTTCATTGATGGAAATATCAATCAGAGCCTCACAGGATTGCAGCAGATTGCCATCAAAGTCCCCGCGCGGTCGATACCAGCTGTATTGATTTGACTGTAAAGATTCACAGAAAAATTCTACCGAACTTCCCTTGGGAAAAATGCGCGATAAAAAAGCATTGGGGTTGAAGAGAATTGTTTCCGTGATCGGAACATGGATTGCCCGCGCCAATCCCAAAATATATTTTAGCTTATAGAGATAAACGGACACTCCGCGGAAGGTATAAATGTCGATAAAAGTATCGAGATGTTTCTTGTAGATGGAATTTTTATCATCGATGTGTTCCCAGAAAATTTGAGAGGTGGAAATCTCCGGGCAGTTGAGTGGCACGTGATTGGCATAACTAAAAAAATAATTAAAGATGCTGATTTTGAGGGACTTATTAAAGTGCTGGTGCCCTTTAAATTGTTCGTGAGCATCTTCCCATAATCGGTGCAGAACTTTTTGCACCGTAACGCCACGTTTGGAAATCAAGCCGTCGCCTTTCCATCCGGGAGTAAAATAATTTGCCAGCCCTTGAGCGGGCCGCTCAATCTCGGGAGGCAGGGGAGGGATTTTGGGCATTTCGTGAGAGCGCCGAAGGGCCCCATAAACTGGATCATAATCTGAATCTTGCTGATAATCGTGGGCCGAAGAGGTCGATTGCGACATCAACCAACTGTTTGCTCGGAAAGGTCCTTGACTCAAGGTTGCCTCCCAAATGCATTGGAGAAAGAGATATTTTGGCCCGGCCCTTTCAAATCTTTTTTCCTAAAATCACACACGAAAACCCGCTGAAGATGTAAGACGCTCAGAGAGCGCGTCACATTTCTTCAAAAAATCATCATTGATTTGCTGTGTGCGATCAAATTTAATTAGGCCCAGATTCTTACTTATGGGGCCAGCTTTGTCATGGTCAACGAGCGGGTAAAATTCTAAAATTCTCTGACATCTATAAGGATAACTGACTGAAATTATTAAGTGAGAAAGGGCTAAAGTGTGCACTGAGTTACTCCGATAAATACCGTGGATACGACCTCTTTGTCTAAGGGAGTAGTTATGGTCACGAAGGCAGGCCCTGGTTCTCAAGAAGAACAAGGCTTTAACGAAAAAGAGCTGGCAGACATCATGAACGAGATTGAAAATCTCGAGGCCGAATTTGATGGCGCAGCTGAAAAAACAGGCGCTGCGTCGCAAGACGAAGAGGATGTTGATGCCCCGCCTCAAGCATGTGAAGAAGATGCCAAGGAAGAAGTCGTAGAAGAAGAACCGGTCGTGGCCCAGAAACCAGTTCCAACTCCAGCTAAACCAAAAGTTGTGGCCTCACCTCCTGCCCAAGTCTCGCCGATTTCTAAATCAGCGAATGATTGCGTGCCGGCGCAAATGGAATTTCATGTTCAAGGTGATCTTCAAATGAATTTGAAGTTTTATTTCGGAGAAACCTGGGTGAAATTTTCCGCCACTCCAAGTGACGGTCTCTTAATTGAAATGCCTGGTGGAATGCGCTTCTCGTTGCCTGTTCCCAGTGTTGCCGCTCAAAAATCTAAAAAGGCCAGCTAGGTCATTGCATGTCTGTTCAGATCTTGGGCGGACAATTCAAAGGATATTCAGTACAAGTCCCAGAGTTGGTCAGTCGCCCAACGTCAGTTTTATTGCGTCGTCGTCTCTTTGATCGCTATCAAAACCTCAGCGGTTTTTCTTTTATCGATGGACTCGCCGGATCTGGCGCGGTTGGTTTTGAGGCCTTGAGTCGTGGTGCTGATTCATTAGTTTTTGTTGAATCTAATTACAGCGCTATTCAACTAATCAAAAAAAATATTCAGGGTTTGATCAAGTGGGGCCATCTGGAAAATGCCACTTTGCCCATCAAGACAGTTCAGGAAGATGTCATCGTTTATTTACGCAACTGGAGTGTTCAGTATAAACAGCTCGATCTTGAAGCACAAAAACATGCCATTATTTTTTTTGACCCGCCCTATGAAAAACATGATTTATATGAAAAGTTGCGCCATCTTTTTTTTGAGAATAAATTTTTTCACGGCGAGTTGTGGATTGAATCCGAAATGAAGAAAGGTGTGCCACCGGATTTTTGGCCTAAAGACTTTCCCCCGACTAAAATTATCAACCAAGGGGATAGCTATCTCGCAATTTTTCATTTTTAGCGCCAGTGAGTTTAGAATGATATGATTCGAATTTAACTGGGAGATTACAGTGCGTTTAAATCAAAGAGTACGTGGTCTAAACGAAAGTATCACGATGAAATTGAATACCAGGGCCATGGCCTTGGCCGAAGAGGGGCGTAAGATTTATAACCTTACGGCAGGGCAACTACCTTTTCGAACTCTTCCAGAATTTGTCGAGTTGATTAAGGCCGAGTTGAATTTTATTCGAAGTTTTCAATATCCTCCAGTGGCAGGTCTGCCAGAACTTCGAAAAAAAGTATTGGAATATTTTGAACGTTCGCGCAATCTTAATTTGGAAAATATCACGGCAGAAATTCGCAAATCAGAAAAACCAGCGAACGAAGAAGACGAAGATGAGACAGTCGGGCCTGATAAAACTTTTGAATTTACTTCCATAATTTGCAACGGGGCCAAGCACGCGCTTTCCAGTGTCTTTGGCAGTCTGATTGATCCAGGTGATGAAGTCATTATTCTCACGCCTTACTGGGTTTCCTATCCGGAAATGGTGAGACTCTATCGTGGGGAACCTATCATCATTAATTCTTCCATCTTTGATGTTTTTGTTCCTAATTTGGATGATATTCGTAGGGCCATGGGTCACAAAACCAAGGCCATCGTTATCAACACCCCCAACAATCCAACAGGCACACATTATTCAAATGAATGGATGAAGGGCTTTGCCGATCTGATGATGGAACATCCGGATGTGGCGATTATCAGCGATGAAATTTATTATGAAGTTTTTTATTTTGATCCACGTCCCACCTACTTTTATCAGTATCGTCCAGAGTTGTTGAAACGAACGGTGATCGTCGATGGTATTTCCAAAACTTTGGCCGCCACAGGATTACGTCTGGGGTGGGCAATCGGGCCGAAACATTTTTTGGAAGGGGTTTCAAAACTTCAAGGGCATACGACCTCAGGTGCCAGCAGTCTGATTCAGCGGGCCTTGGTGCACTTGGATTTTTCCATGATCGAGCATTATCTCACGCCGATCAAGGCCCATTTGCGTTTGAATGCTCAGGTCATTCGCGAGAAATATCGAGATTACGGTCTGGCCCATACTTGGTATCAGCCTTTTTCCGCTTTTTACTATATGGTCGACTTCAGCCGAGCACCCTTGATGAAAAAATACAAGAAGTCGGAGGAGGATAAAACCGATTATTCTCATCAGATATGCCAGGATTTTTTGGATCAATATGGTGTGGCCATGGTCCCCGGAACAAGTTTTGGCATGCCAAACTCGGCCCGCATCAGCTTAGTTCTTGAAAAAGAACAGTTTAAAGAGGCCATGGATATTCTGGTTCGAGCTTTGGCCGATAAAATGTAACTAGGCCAAATTTGCACACTCTCGTTTGAAATTGGGTTGAGGTTCATAATGAAACTGTGAAGTTTAATGAACCTGAGTCCCATTACATGATAAGAATACTTGGTCGTCGTTTTACCGCTTTTCTTTTATCCACCTGCTTGATGCTTGTCGGCTGTGCCAAAACGGCAGAGCAAAAAAAAGAAGACGCCATTGTTTCCGCCAATATTCTTTTAACCAAGAAAAAGTGTGATGCCGCCATCACTTTGCTTGAAGGTGTCGGGCGAGATGTGAATGATGCTCGATACCTGAAGGTTCTGGCTTCGGCCTACGCCTGTAAGTCGGGCTTCAGCGTTTTGAAATTTTTTGCGGATGATCTCAAGCTGATCAGCACTCCGGCCCCTATGGGAGGCGCCACTCGTTTTTCCACTTCAAGTGCCATGGATTCGCCTACCAGTGAAGAATACACCAACTTGCAAACGGCCATTGATTTACTTCTTTATGCAGGTGGAATTTCGCATTCAGTTGACCCAACTGTGGCGAAACGTGCCGCCCTCTTTAGTGCTGCGGATGCCGGCGAAATAAATGCCTTGTTGATGTATCTCTTGGCGGTCCAGATCGGACACTATTTTTATTTTTATAGCAATGCCAGTGCCGCAGGTGTGAAAGGTGGCGGAGCTTTTGGCAACTCTTGCTTTATGAATTATACCAACGTGGATTTTGCTCCGGCCGCAACTAATGTGCCTTTGAAACAATTTGATAACATGACAGATTGGCTGGCCGCGGGGGTTACAGGTGCTTGCGTTTCTCCTGCCACTGTCGGCAGTGCCGACTTAGGTGCAGACGGTAGTATTGATGTGGCCTTGGCCTGTCAAGGCGTCGTTCTCCTCAATAATTTTTTGGCAATTTTCCCCGGTGTCGTTTCACAAATGTCGGGAACTGATTTCGCTGATCTCGCGGCCTTGGAAACCATCTTAGGTGCCGGAAAAGTTTTGGCCGAAGCCCACACTCCAGGTAGTGATGCCAAGGTCAATAATGTTTTGTCGCAAACTAAATGTGAGGCCAGCAACGCGGCCACAGATGTTTATCTCCAAACATATTTTGCGTTTATGATGGAGACTCTGGTGCAATGAGGACTCTGTTAAAATTTTTACTGGCCCTGGTAATTTTGAGTTCCCTGAGTGCTTCTGTCGCTTATGCCAAAGAGATGCGTTATTTAAATCGTTCGCCTAAAGCTCTTTTGATGGGGGATGCCTATACATCAATGGCCTACGATGATTACACGCTTTTTTATAACCCTGCCACTCTAGGACGCGGTTCTTTGGTTGAGATTTATCCTCTCAATCCTGACATTGGGGTCACCAATGTGCTGGCCGAGATGGATCGTTTTAAGGATTTTCCCAAAGACCCGGTTCCGATTGCAGACAGAGTTTTGGGATTTCCCGTCTATGTGCATGCCGGTGCTGCACCAGGACTGAAGTTTGGTCCTTTTGGCTTTTCGCTGTTTGAAAGCTCCACCACCAGTTTAATATTGAGAAACGCCATTTATCCCCAGCTGGATGTGGATTATCGATTAGATCGAGGTTTTGTTGCCGGATATGCTTATAGCTGGGGTACTGGTGGAAAATTCGAAAAATTCAATCCTTTTGATAAGAGCAAAAAGAAAACCAGCGTGGGATATCGCACCTCCCTTGGAGCATCGGTTAAGCATGTTAACCGTCAGGGGTTGGCCGGAAGTTACTCTCTTTTTGGTACGACGCTGCTTAATGAGATCAATAAAAAATCAAATACCAGCGTTGATGCTGTGAGAAGGTCACTGGGGTTTGCCAAAGGTGATGGATGGGGGGCGGACGTGGGCATTGAGCACGTCATTTCTTCTGGGAAATCTGAGTTGGCCTTTGCCGCCTCTGTGCTTGATGTGGCAGGGACCACCTTTAAGAAAAGCGAAGGGACGGGTGAGGTTCCCAAACAGGATATGTATATGAATATGGGAACGTCCTGGCGCCAAGATTTTGGACTATTAGATTACTCGCTTTCTTTTGATCTGCATCCTATTAACCAACCCATTGGAGTCGGTCGGATGGCGCATTTTGGCGCTCAAGTCGGGATACCTATGGTTAGGGTCTTGGCCGGATGGAGCGAGGGATATGTTTCTTATGGGGTCGAGGCCAATGTCTGGCTCATGAAACTGATGGTCGGTTTTTATAACGTTGAACTTGGAAGTGATTTCAAAGAAGAACAAGGAAAACGTGCTTTGATTTATCTTTCATTACTTGATTTTACTTTTGATCTTTAATCCATCAAAATAATATATGGGCTAGACCCGAACCAATTCTGCAATTTCATTTTTGAAGGAGAAAGTTTTGGAAAAAGAAAAGACGGCAAAGATCTTTGTTCTCGATACCAACGTAATCCTCTTCGACCCCAGCGCAATTTTTAAATTTGGTAATAATACAGTTTATATTCCTTTGATTGTCATCGAAGAAATTGATCGATTTAAACGTGACCAAAATGAAAATGGGCGTAATGCGCGCTACTTTGGCCGGTTGATGGACGACCTTCGTTCCCTCGGTCATCTTTCGCAAGGTGTTCCTCTTGAATCGGGCGGGAAGTTGATGATCGGCTTAGATCGCCGAGGGACCAACGATCACAGCACGTTGATTGACTTGAGTAAGATCGACAATTTGATTTTGTCTACCGCGCTGACTTTGAAAGAGGAAGGGAAAAACGTCTTGCTGGTGACGAAAGATATTAACTTGCGACTCAAGGCCGATGTGGTGGGAGTTCCCGCCGAAGATTTCGGTACACAGGACGTGACCTACGAGGAACTTTATACAGGACATCGTCTGGTTGAAGTGCCGCTGGCCGATTTTCACGAATTTGAACGCAATCGTTTTTTGGCGGCAGATAAAATGAAGGCCACGGGCATTTGCCCCAATGAGTATGTGACTCTTCAGGAAAAAGATAATCCCAGTCATCGCACTTATGGACGCTATCATCATGGGAAACTTGGGTTGATCCCCTTGATTCCAATGCGTGAAGGGGCTTGGGGGATTTATCCAAAAAATGTTGAACAACGTTTCGCCTTTGATGCGCTCTTAAATGAGGAAGTAAAACTGGTGACTTTGGTAGGCAAGGCCGGCACTGGTAAAACTTTGATGGCGATTGCCGCCGGTCTGGAAATGACCGTGGCAAAGGAAAAATTTATTAGGTTGCTAGTCTCTCGTCCGGTTCAGCCACTCGGCAGAGATATTGGCTTTCTGCCTGGTGACGTCAATGACAAGTTGGGCCCCTGGATGCAACCTATTTTTGACAATATGGATTTTCTGTTTGGAAGTGTGCGCGGAGCAAGCAATGGTTCCTGGGAGGAGTTGATCAATCAAGGCCTCTTGCATGTTGAACCTTTGACCTATATTCGCGGTCGCTCCATTCCCGGTCAGTACCTTATTGTCGATGAGGCGCAGAACTTATCACCCCATGAGGTAAAAACTATTGTCACTCGTGCCGGTGAGGGGACGAAGATTGTTCTAACCGGAGATTGTGAGCAGATCGACAATCCCTATTTGGACTCTGTGAACAATGGTCTTGCTTATTGTGTTGATCGGCTTAAATCGAATGAGCTGATTGCCCATGCCTCTCTGAAAATCGGTGAACGATCACAACTTTCAGAGATCGCTTCAAAGATGTTGTAGGGAGAGCTTTGGCATGGCACAGGCCGAAACTAAACGCCTTAAGCGAAAATATTTACGGGCCCCTTTGCGTCGTGAAGTATTATTCGAAGATGATGGACATATTTATAAGGCCTTCTGTTCCAATATCTCGGAAGGGGGGATGCTGCTTTCTCTAATGCCGCATCTCCCTCAAATCAACGCGCTTTCACTGATGATTGATCTGCCGGCCTATCCGGATTTTGCCTCTCTGAGCACCGATCGTCTGTGCAATTTAACCATTGATATGATGGAACGAAAAATTTCGCGTGTTCGCGGCAGAATTGTTCGATCCTTTGAAGGCCAGTCTGAGATCGATGTCATCATGAGCACTAATATTGGTCTCGAGTTTGTGAATTTGCCCTCAGAGGATACGCAAATGTTGAGGACCTTTATTAGTCAATATGCCCGCAATATTATCTTTGTCTTGAATCTGTTCGATTCCCATCGAGGAAATAAGGAGGATCAGGCCAAAATTCTCCGTAATCTCTGTCGCTTATTGGGCTATAACCAAGAGAGCACTAAGATAGCTTTGCTTCGCCAAAAGATTCTTCACGACTATCAAAGCCTCGAATCCCTGTAAATTTTTCAAGCATTCCCTCAATTATGTGCGCAATTTTTTAGATTGGTTATAATCCGTTTTTGGGGAAGGGTTGAGGGGTTGTTTATGAAGGTCATCTATAACATGCTGATAGCATGTTTCTGTCTCGCTTCTCTGTCTATTTCCGCGGAAGTTTCAAGTGATGCCTATCCAATGCTACAAGGTTTGAAGGGGAACCTGATTGAACCTTTAAAAGACGGCGAACACTTAATGGCCAAACGTATTGAGCTGATTAAGAATGCCAAGCGCTCCATTTATCTCTCAACTTTTTCCATCTCTCCCGACGAGGTTGGAAAAGATATGTTTCAGGTCATTTGTGCAAAAGCGAAAGAAGGGCTTGATGTACGGCTGATCATTGATAATCGTGCCAACAAAGATTATCAGGATTATGCTTTCAAGCTGAAAGAATGTACCGCCCACGTTATTCTTTTTCGCCCCGGCTCACGCATGTATGCCATTCATGAAAAACTGTTGATTATCGATGGCGAAACTGTGATCACGGGAGGCACCGGCTACACTCGAACCTACAAACTCCATGCCTTTGACTCTTTTAAAGAAGAAAAACTCCGTGAGGATAAGTTAACCCATGGTTGGTATGATGTAGATTATCAGGTGACAGGTGCTACCGCCTGCTCTCTTCATTATCAATTTCAACTCAATTTTAAACGCCTCGCCATGATGGTGGCGGACTATAACCCAGATGTTTCTTGGTATGGCTGGGACAATTTTATTTCCATGCGTGAAGAATATTACGGACTCAAAAAAATGCCGGCGTGTGGAAAAAAAATCAGCGAGATGAATGTCGGAAATTCGAAAGCGGTTGGGATCATTGGCAATCCTTATGTCACAAATGCTCGCCCGATTTTAAAGGCCCATCTTGGCGCCATCAGCGAGGCAAGTGCACAAACAAAGAAAGGTTCCGCCAAAGAAATTACTCTCTATGCGCCGTACTTTGTTCCAGGATCAAAATTTGTTCAGGCCCTTGTTGCTGCCCATAAGGCAGGTGTAAAAATTCGAGTTTTGACCAATTCTATGGAATCGTCTGATGAAAAGGCCTATGGGAAAATTCTTTTTGCCGCCATGATTTATGCCATTCGACCTTTGCTGAAAGAAGGTATCGAAGTGCGACTGTGGAAAGAGAAAAGCACCCTTCATCGTAAGGGCGGCGTGATTGGAGACATGGCCTATTTTGGAAGTGATAACTTAGATAATCGCGCTCAGGAGTATCAGTCAGAATCAGTTGTCTACAGCGATGATTCTACGATTGTTGAGGATATGAAAAAAGATTTTGAAAGGGATGTCACCCATTCTGATTTGTTAGATGACAAATATGTCCAAGATTTTATGAATTCGGCCTCGGCAATTTATAAATGGGTGGGACGAAATTTTACTAAATACTTTTAAACTGTTTCGCTTCAGAAAAAAACCTTCAAAAAAGATGATGCGTTGTCATCCTTCCTGGTAATTATGTTAGAGCTTCTCTTCAGGATTACCTGAAGGAGGGCCTCATGACTAAATTTATCTTGCTGCTCGCATTGATACTGCTCGGATCGTGTGGAAAATCTAAGTTAAAACCACGAAATCCTGATCTTGAGCTGTTGTTTAAAGAAATGAGAAGCGCTGATCAAGACAATGATGATGTTCTCAACATTGATGAGAATGATCGGACTCGTAAGATTATTCAGATTCCAAAATTGAGACCGGGACCAAATACCAATGTCGATCTCACTTTCTACTTTCAAGATGGTCAAGCCACTTTGCGGGCTAATTCAGTCTTCGGTTTGGTTGAGGCGCCACAGAGCATTTTAGACATTATGGCAAAAAAAATAGGTGAAGACCAAAAGGTCGGCGGTATGTATTTTGAGAAAATCTCAGAGATGGAAAATTGCTGGGTCTTCAAAGATCTATTTCATCCGATCAACTTAACCCAAAGAGATGAAACTTTGCTGCGGTTGTCGGTGAAAATCCATCCCGAAGTTGTCCTGGCGGGGATGCAAAATCTGCAAAATATCAGGGCCATGAAGTTGAGACTATTTTCACTTGGAGCTGACGGCGATATTGCCTATCTTGATCCCTCTCCTCATTGGGTTAATGACTTGAAGGAAGACATTGTCATTGCCGCTTTAAAAGAGAACGAAAGTTACAAGGGAGGGCATATCGCAATTGATTTTGAACGAGGAAATGGGCTTGATTTTCTCATGGCGCGAAAACGCCAGCTCGGGATGTGCTTCGACGATTTTTCTTATCAAATAAATCAGAAGCAGCGAACGCTTGCCGAAGTCATCAGAAAGGCAAAGCTCAGCGGTATTGGCATGAATTACTCGAACGGAGTGAAGTATAAAAAATATTACTATGTCAAAGAGACCAATTTGGAAGATCTTTTTAAATTGCTTGGGGTAGATTTTGATTCCGAGATTCCTGGGCAATACGTTTTAGATTCTCGCGCTCATGTACCATTTAAGGTGGCGGACTTGCCGAATTTGATGGAAGAAAATCTGCAAAATGGGCCATGGATTTTTGCGACGAGGACTAATTTAGGGGAGATTGCGTGTGATAGTCCTACCGAAGAACTCAAATCATTTATGCGAACGATTTTTCAACCTTCTGCGGAAATCGGCCTTTGGGCGCTACCGATTTATAAAATTTTATCCGGGCCGTATGGCGAAAAAAAATTCACCATAAACTCGAGTTCTCAAAATGGCATTGAACAGCTGCAATTCCCCAAGATGGCCCCGGGGGTAGACTGGGATTTCATTCTCGATGCCCGCGAAAATATCCCTGTCGCATCGGGAGTTAAAGTCACGACCGTAGAGGCCTGTGTGAGTGTCCGAGATATTGGTCACCGTGATCATGAAAAGGCCAATGACTGCGGTGCTGATTATAGAGGCCTGTGTGGAATTTATCATCGTGATTTGGAATACAAAACTGTGAAAAAGTTGCTTGCTCCAAATCTTCTGTCCACGGTAGAAGTCGTTCTCGGTCAGCGTCATTACCCACTGAATAAATTTATTGATCAACGCTTCACTTTTCTCGACAATTCGGGACGACTGCATTTTCGTTTCAAGGGACCGATCACTTTGGAGTCTATAAAATTGCTTATGCCGAATTTAAAAACTGATTACCATGTGAGATATGGCTTTGAGGGCTTTGAGAGATGTGAACATCGAAATTTGGGTAGCAACTTCAGATTTTTAAATTATCCAGGTACGGTGGATGAAAATAAAAAAAGCAGTATTGATTGGCAGCTGCAAACCTATTAATTATCACTGACAGGCCTGATGAAAAAATACTAGAATGTGGGGAATAGATCCCTACATTCTCATCGGAGCCTTTATGACTGAGCCAAAAGAAAGTAAAAATATTTTTGATGAGGCTCCTGCCTTTGATTATGATGAACAGGCACCCTTGATAGATGCGGAAGAATTTTTTAAGGTGATCAATTCCCGTCGAAGTGTTCGTGTGTATAAAGATGATCCTGTTCCTGGCGCAATTATGACGAGGTCCTTACAGGCGGCCTTACTCGCCCCGAATTCTTCCAACTTACAATGTTGGGAATTCTACTGGGTGAAAACTCCCGAGAAAAAAGCACAATTGGTTAAAGCATGTTTGGGCCAACCGGCCGCGAGTACGGCACCGGAATTGGTGGTGGCGGTGGCCAGGACAAAAACATGGAATTGGGCACGAAAGGAAATGAAAAAAATCTTTGATGAGACAGAAAAATCGGGAACCAAGGTTCCTGCCTCTGCGCGTGCCTATTATGAAAAACTAGTGCCTTTTGTCTATTGCCAGGGCCCCTTGGGGGCATGGGGTTTGATCAAAAAATGTTTAGTATGGTCAATGGGTTGGTTCAAGGTCATCCCGCGCGAGCCTACGAGTAAGGCCCAGTTAAAAATATGGGCGGTAAAAACCACGGCCCTTGCCTGTGAAAATTTTATGCTGGCCATGCGCGCTCAAGGTTACGACACTTGTCCCATGGAAGGTTATGACAGTGCTCGAATTCGTCGCATCCTGAAACTGCCTTGTGATGCTGTTCCAGTCATGGTTATTTCGGCAGGAAAGAGGGCAAAGGGAGGCATTTATGGCCCGCGAATTCGTTTCCCTTCTGAGAATTTTATTAAAGAAGTTTAGTCATTTGCTCGACAGCTCCCGCCTTTGCCATATCTGATTAATCGCGGCATACTATTATTTTTTGAAGTATGGCCGAAATGACATTAAAAAATCGCGATTATATTCTCTTGTATCTTAATGGCGAGCGCACTGAAGTTCGAGGAGAAGAGGTTTTTCTCGATCTCGCCACTTTTCTGCGACGGAAACGAAACCTTGTGGGCACCAAGGTCGTCTGTGCCGAGGGTGACTGCGGCGCCTGCACTGTTTTAATCGGCCGCTATCAAGAGGCCAAAATTTCAGGTCTGGCAAACTTACGCTTCGAGGCCATCAATTCTTGCATCGCTTTTATTCACAATCTCGATTTGGCCCATATTGTAACGATCGAGGGGATTGCGGAAGAGCAAAAACTTCATCCGGTGCAGGAGGCCTTCGTCAAACATCAAGCTGCACAATGTGGATATTGTACCCCGGGTTTTATCTGCTCAACTGTGGGGATGGTGGATGCACTTAAAAGTGAGGGACACAAGAAAATTTCCCTCAAGCATGTTCAAAGTTATCTCACGGGAAATTTGTGTCGCTGCACTGGATATGAACCCATTTTACGTGCCGCCAGTGATTTGAATCTGGCAAAAATCAAACGTTTAAATGAGAGATACCATGATCCTAAAATTCTCGAGGATTTTGAAACTCATGCTGTTGTCCCAGTAGAGATCGCGAGCGAAGATAAAGTTCTTTTTCTTCCGACCAGTTTGGAGCACGCTCTTCAACTTAAAGAAAAACTCTCTGACCTCAAGATGGTGGCCGGCTCCACTGATGTTGGAGTGATGGTCAATAAAGATCGCTACCAACCCAAACATCTTTTGAGTCTGGTCAACGTCTTGGATCAATACCGAGTCCAGGATAGAGATGAATTTTTTGAGATCGGGACGCGAGTCACGATCAACCGAATTGAAAAAATTATTGGGCAGTCATTTCCAGAATTTTCAAAGCTGCTTCATCTCTTCGCCTCTCATCAAATTAAAAATATGGCCACGCTGGTGGGCAACTTGGGCAATGCCTCCCCTGTGGCCGACACCATTCCGTTTTTAATGGTGGCCGAAGCTGAAGTGGAACTGGCCAGCACAAAAGGGCGTCGTTTGCTCAATCTCAATGAATTTTTCACGGGCTATAAGAAACTCAACATGGCCGAAAACGAAATCATTACCGGGATTCGTCTGGCCAGACCAAGCAGCAATAAGGACGAATATCGTCTGTATAAAGTTTCTGGCCGTAAAGATTTAGATATCGCCACCGTGACTTTTGCCGCCCGTTTTACTTTGAAAGACGGAGTGTTTGAGAAATTTTCTTTGGCCTTAGGTGGCGTCGCCCCTACTGTCGTGAGGCAAAATGCCATCGAAAAATATATGGCGCAGAAACCCTGGCAGAAAGAGACCTTTACAGAAGCAGGTCGGATGTTGACTGAGCTGATTAAGCCGATCAGTGATTTGCGCGGCCAAAAAGAATATCGCTTGCTCCTCTGTCAAAATCTTCTCTTGAAAATGGGTGATGTGCGACCTAAGTGGGGCACGCTATGAGCGTGGGTGAAAATATTCCTCATGATTCATCTGTCGGACATGCGACAGGTGCGAGTGTTTTTATCGATGATCGCTCCGAGGTAAACGGGGAAGTTTTTGTGGGCATCGTGACGTCTCCGGTCGCTCATGGAAAGATCAAAAAAATTGACGTCAAAGACGCTCTTGATCATCCCAAGGTGCTGGGGATTTTTCGCGCCAAAGATTTCCACGATAATATGTGGGGAACAATTGTTGTGGATCAGCCTCTCTTGGCCGATCCCATCGTGGCGTATATGGACGAGCCTATTTTGCTTATCGCTGTCACTGATAGAAAGATTCTGCCTCTTGTTCGCAAGTTGATTAAAATTGAAATAGAGGAAATTCCAAACATCTTTACCATCGATGAAGCTGTTGCCGCCCAAAAATTTATCTATGTTGCCAATCCCTATATTCAAGGCAATGTGGAGAAGGCCTTAAAACAATCACCGCATCGTCTTCAAGGTGTGTTTGAATGCGGTGGCCAGGAACATTTTTATTTGGAAAATCAGGCGAGCCTTGTCTATCCGTTGGAAAATGGACAGCTTGAAATCCATTCTTCCTCTCAGCATCCCACTGAAACACAGCATCTTGTCGCCCATGCCTTAGGCCTACCTTATTGCGATGTGGTCAGTGTGGTAAAACGCATGGGGGGAGGTTTCGGAGGCAAAGAGAGCCAGGCCGCGCCTTTCGCCGCTTATGCCGCCTTGGTGGCGTCAAAATTAAAAAGGCCGGTGCGTTGTGTGCTCACGAAAGATGAGGACATGAAAATCACTGGCAAACGTCATCCTTTTAAAATTTATTATGAGGTCGGTTTTGATGACAATGGATTGCTGCTCGGCCTTCGCGCTCAACTCTATTCCGACGGTGGTGCCTATACGGATCTTTCGCCCTCAATTTTAGAGCGAGCAATGTTTCATCTGGACGGTGCCTATTATGTTCCCAATATTGAAATCAAGGCCGCCTGTTGCCGCACTAATAATCATTCCAATACCGCCTTTCGCGGTTTCGGTGCGCCCCAGGGAAATATGGTTATCGAATCCATTATGGAAGACATTGCGGTGTCTCTAAAAAAAGATTCTTTTGCGATTCGACGGGCCAATTGTTATGGCCTGAATGATCGCAACATCACTCCCTATGCTCAGAAGGTTGAAAATAATAA
>JAHFAA010000375.1:1690-4184 GCA_023250775.1 Bdellovibrionales bacterium | reverse complement strand
GCGTTTTTGCAACGGAATGACGTCGCTGACATTGTCGGAGGTACTGAACTGTTCCATAATTCGCACCGCTTCACCGGCAACGGTGAGTGGGCCATTCCAATATTCAGATGCCTCTTTTGCCGTTGTACCAGGGGGTCTTCCATGAAGCAGATAGTACGCTTTATCTTCCTCGCTAAAGAAGGGCATTTTTGCATTGTAGTGGAGAAAAGAGAGGCCTGGAATATTATCTTGCGCAGGAAAAGCATCGTTCAATCTTGCAGGGTCTATGATGATCTGCCAGTTAAAATCTGGCTCACGACCATTGTTGGTAGGCAGCACGACTGGCGGGAAATCTTTATTTCTGCCATTGATGGTGGCCAAAAGCCCGTTGACATCATCGGCTTGCAAGAGCATTGGCGCCCAAGCGGTGTTGATGGGGGGATCGACCAGACCGTTAACGCCTACTTCGTGGTAAGGCCCACCAAAAAAGTCTCCCAGATCGACGTGCTCGCTGTTTTTAACTGTCTCGACAATAAAATCGTTACGGTTTTTATCATCCCAGTTATGAACGTGAATTTGGATACTACATTTAAACGGGCAGGTGTGCGGCTCCATGCAGACGTCTTCCTCAGGCTGGGTGGCATTGAAGAGTTTGTTAAAAGCATTCCTAAAAAAGATATTTTGATCGCTGGTGCAATTTAAATTTGTTGCATCCATATTACCGACACCGCCGCATTGATAAGCACGGATACTTCCAAGCAGACCTTCTTCCAGTAGGTCGTCGATTTGATAACGAAGTTGAAAACCTATCGAACCCTGCAAGTTGATACACGTTTTCATCTTGTCCAACTGATTCATTAAGGCAAATGCATCACGATAAGATTTTGAATAGTATTTATCAAAGACTTGGTACAATTGATCCGCGACTCCTTTGGCCTCAAGGTTCACGCCATTGAAAGAGTTAACATTGGTATTTTTAAACAGCCAAATGTAGGCCAACATGAAGGCCTCATCACCAACCCGATAGAAAGGTTCTTGAGCTGTGGGTAACGAGGTAAACCAATAGCGAAACTCACCGGCGCCCAATCCATTCCAATTACTGATCAATCCGACTCGCGACTGCAACTCCTGAGGACTAAAAGTCGCCTGACATTTGGTTTCGTCCCATGTGTACTCAGGATCGGGTCCCAGAATCAAATTGGTATCACTGGGAGGTGGGGCGAGGCATTTGCCAGGAGTTGCGGCCGTGCCAGCATTGAGAGGCACATTTTGGCTCTCCCAAACAGCAGGTTCTCCAAATTTATTTTTGGCGCAAAAGATGGGATTGTTGACGGCCTTTGGCTCGCCTTGATTTACGAGATCACAATATTTTGGTGCCGAAATGTTCTGATCTGGTTTGGATGGATCAGGAATAGACCGGGTAATGCCACAGCATTGCTCTGTGGTCGAATCGTCATAAAAATAATTGCCGGGAAGATATTTACATCCGGAAAAAGGATTGGAGGCCACGGGGTGCGGAAGGCCAACTACCAAAAGGATTTCTCCCGAGTTGAGATCACTGAGTTTTTTGCATGTGCCTGTGCCATCTGTCATTTGTGAACCCGTCAGTGCGACACACGCCAGACCAGTTTGGCAGATAGTGCGAAGAGATTTTTTTGTACAGGGTTGGCCTTCGGCAATTGGTTGAAGGCAAATGCCCTCTTTGGAAAAACCACCAAATTTAGCAGTATCAGATTTAGATGGGACACACTTGAGTGTGCCGGTACATTCGCTTGTTCCCACGGCGCAAAGTTCATTGATCCCTTTTCCTTGAGAAAAACCAAGATTGATGGAAACAAGAAAAATCAAACAGAGAAGCAAATATTTAACCATCCCTAAATTATAGTCCCAATATAAATAGATGCTTAAAATATTTAGGGGAAAATAGGCCCATTATCGATAGAATTTCATAGGTTGGGAGAGTGATTTCCCAACGTTTTTCTCAACTTTTATGACCATTTTTAGAGGCAGGCATGGCGGAAATCGTAGTCCCGTCGATGGGTGAGCTGCCCGGTATTTTCTAAATCCATCAGATACTGCATGGACTTGCTGCGAGTAAATTTCGTTTGATAGTAGTCAAATCTCATCTGGACACGAGGTGAATTTCTGAGTTCACAGTATGGCCTTAGAGTTTGATTCAGGCCTGTTTTCCCAGTCCAGCGCGCTTTGGTAAAGCCAGATTCATTGAAGGATTCATCCCAATCTGGGTTTACATAGTTTGCAATGTCGAACTTCCCGTTCAAGATCCATTGATTATTTTGGTCTTTTTGAAAATGAAATGACGAGGTTGGATCACAAAGAGATCGGAAAAAAAGCATCCCTTGATAGTTTGCCTCGAGATCGCCAAAACTAATCACACCGGTAACGAGTTTCCCCACTAAATCAACTTCACTCATGAGTCCAAAGCGCACCACTTTTTCCAGTGCCGCCTGCTCATCGAGTCCATGTTTGATCGCACGTTCATAAATATCAAAAT
>JAHFAA010000375.1:0-1680 GCA_023250775.1 Bdellovibrionales bacterium | reverse complement strand
AAGACACCATTGACATTCATGCTTCGGGCCATTGGTAAGATAAAGGGAAAAACATGTTTTTTATAAATAGAGAGTTGCCGATATCCGGTAAAATCTCTGTCGGGATAAACAGCGACTAAGGGACTGTTTTCGGCCCATTCTTCGATAAGTTGGAAGAATGGGCGGCGAAAAGCACGCACGGCGCGACGGGCCGCCAGCACACAAGAGGAAGCACTTTGCACACTATGCTGCTCCAGCTTCAAAAACATCTTGGAATTCACATAGTCGTTGATCGCATATTTCGAGTCTTGCAGTTCAATGTTCCAGCTCAAATATTGATCAGTTTCCAGCGCCATTATAGCGCTTGAGCAGAAAGAAAAAAATGTCAGGATAAGGAAATGTTTCATCGTTTTGGTTTCTCAACATGGCAACGGAAACATTTACAGTCATTATGATCCCCGTAACCTGTGCCAATAGTCTCATGGCAGGTGGCACATTCGAGCATCGTGGGTTTTTTAAAATCACTGTGGCACACTTTGCAGTCGGTATTGAGTCGTTCCACATGCAACTCATGGCTGAAGTTGATGTTAGGATAATGCCAATTAACGTCCTGAATAGAACCCCATCCGAAGGCCGTGCTTGAAAAAAGAAGAACAGTGGTAAAAAGGATAAATGCTTTCATAAAACTCCTATAGCTCAGTCCAAACGGTCACGCTTGGGGTTACCCCGGCCAATTCTTTTTTGATTCTCTCTAACTCATCGGCCTTAAATTTATTTTGTGCCAAACGAACACTGGTTAAAGACTTGAGACCGGAAAATAGTCCAGGTGGCAATTTCCTAAACGAGTTGTTGGATAAGAAAATCCATTCGATATTGGGTTGTGCTTTGAAAAAATCCACTGGAATTTCTTTTAAGGAATTGAATTCCAGGAGCAGAAATTTTAAGGATGGAAGGGCCTTAAAGTCTGCGGAAGTTAATTTTGAAAAACGATTGAAACGAAGATTGAGGCCTTCCAATTTATCCAGGCCGATGAAGAGTCCCTCAGGCAACTTTTTCAATTTCATTTCTGCCAAAAAAAGTGTGTTGAGTTGGTTCAATCCGCTAAAGATGTCCTGGTCAAGTTTTCGAATACTATTGTGCCCGACGCTTAAAAACTTTAATTTACCCAGCCCAGAAAAAAGGGCCTCAGGAAGTTTTCTCAACTTATTATTTTCGAGATTGAGATTTTCTAAATTGCTTAAACCTTTGAAATCGTCCGATTTGAGTTTCTTAATTCCTTGGGCCGATAAATCTAATGCGGTGACAGTGAGGAGGTCGGCGTCAGTCACCTTGTCACAAGATTTTGCCAGGAGCTTTTCAAGTTTTTTGCTTACTTGTTCAGTTCGTTCACAAATTCCGGCGGCATGGGCAGCGACACCCAAGAACATCTGAATTCCTAAGAATGCGATCAAGATTTTTTTCATAAAAGCTCCGTTTAGAATGTTGGTTTTTGTGGAATGCCACCGAAGTCGAGGCGCATATGACATTTCATACACTGGATCACCGGCATATCTTGTCCGGCGCCTTCGTGGCAGTTGCTACACACTTCCATCGTGGGTTTCTTGTAGGTCGGATGGCAGTCCTTGCAACTGGCACCAACATCTTCGATATGATAACGGTGACTAAAGCTCACGAGTGGTGGCAAGCCGCCTGGAACTTTGT
>JAHFAA010000374.1 GCA_023250775.1 Bdellovibrionales bacterium | reverse complement strand
ACGATCTGGATATTTCTCTTGTATCCCTCGATGGCCTCAGTATTGGCAACAACAGTTGGAGCGTTATTTGGCGACCCGGCCCCCGCATGTTTCCCGATGTTGGGAGCATAAGTTCGTGAGCTTTCCGCTTTGTACAAATATGCGGTGGCTGAGGCCAACTGAGGGTTGGCCAATCGGTTGATTCTTTGTTGAGCATTATTTAATCCCATGGTGGAAATTGCCACATAGGCGGTCTGTAAATTCTGACTTGCGAGTTGTGTGCGCGTGGTTGTAGGCAATGCTCTTTGCATCTCTTGCAGTAAATTCTCGTAAACAATTTGGCAGCAGTGTTGTCCACTTTGCGATGGGGCGGTGTTGGCAAAATCGTCTTTGGTATTTTCCCACTCACTTAAGCAATTTGGAGCATACGCCGCTTCTTGTGCTTTAATCGCATTGCCCGCCTGTTGGGCCGCAACAGCGACCGTTGGGGACGGCTTTGTCGCACTCAAGGCAGAGTTGGCACTCGCCGACGATGCCACGACTTGTGTCGCAGCGGCCGGGGTATTCTCTGCCTTGCGAAAAACATTTTGTCTGGATTTTATGCGCTCTTGTCGAGAACCAAACATCTTGGTGGCGGCACTGCTTGGTGCTGAAAATTGGGAAGAAGCAAGTGTCGATGTCCCTCTTAAAGTCTCGCGTGTAGGGCCCGTGGATGTTGCTCTCGGGGGATTTTGAGAATTGCCAAAAACACTCTTTCCCGGAACATCGCGGGTGACCCCTTTCACGTTCGCGGAGTTTCTTATTCCACTATCAATGACTATTCTCCCGGGTCTTGCACTCGGCCCATCATCGTCATGCAGGTCTCCCCTTCCAAAGGAAGTAGGGTTGGAGTTATTTTGAATGGCATCGAGGGCGGCGTTTCCTGCAGGTCGTGCGCCCGGAGGTGAATAGGGTTGGGCCCCTGTTTGATAAATGGTATCCTTAATAGGAGCGGATACTGGAACACCCGCGTGCTGAATATCTTTTACGCCTGGTGAATTTACGCGCCCTTTAATTGCGGCACACATTGCCAAATAATTGTTGTAAGAAGTGATGGCCAAAAAGGCACCAGAACTCAGAGTCGGATTTCCATCCGCGCAGGTTTGCTCCAATTGAGATTTTGTCATCTTGTCACCCGGGGGCGTGGGTCTAGTGCCTGCGCCGAATCCGGCGCCCTTGGCCCCTTGTCCATAGGAAGCTGGAACAAGCAAAATAGCGAAAAGAAGAGTAAAAATCTTGGGTAAATAAGATTTTGATTTCATAGTCATTATCCCCTAAATACACGCTTTTTGTATTATCCCACCAAGCTAAATAAATATCATCACGGAATTATTTTTTGTTATAATTCTTTTGTAACACCTTAATTTTTTTATAAAGAAATCATGATTAACAAGTTTTTCTTCGGTATTTCTTTCCTTTTGAGTGTCAACTTTTTCGTGCAGTCTGCGAAGGCCGCGGAAGACAAGGATATCGATTACGGACTTATCCGTTACACCAAAGGGGATGTCTTTCTTGCACTCAAGGGCGAAAAGGACAAGAAAATTGCCAAGGCCAGAGACAAATTCTTTGATGGCAGCGAGATAACGACAGGGATTAATTCCTTCGCCATTTTAAAATTGCCTGATGGAAGTACCCTCAAACTTGATCCAGAAACTGACCTCAAAGTTGAAGGGCTTATTCAAAAAAAAGGTGATGGTTATAAAGGAAGCTCATACCTTATTCTATCGATCGGTGGAGTGATGGTCGATGTTGTGAAGAAATTTTCTGGGCCGCCATCTCTCGAGATTGAAACAGTCAATCAGATGGCCTTTGGAGTACGCGGAACGACTTTTTATATTTTCCATGACAAAGAGAGTGGAGATGTATGGGGAACTGTTCGTCAAGGTCAGGTCATGGCCATGGATTATGCCAAAGATGACAGTGAGGCCATCGATGCCGGTATGTCGATGGCGGTGGTTGAAGGACAGGTTCTTACGAAGCCGCATAAATATCATTGGTCGGAAAAGTTGAAATGGTCATTTACCGAAAAAGAGGGAGAGCTTGATACAAAACGAACGGCGAGTGCCGAAGATCGTTTTAAAGAACTGCAGTCACTCTATCAAAAATTGCGCAATCGAACTAAAAAAGAATTCGTAAAAGAAAAAAAGGCTAAACAGAAAAGTTCAGGCGAGGGCTACCGTACACCTACGGGTGAGTATGAGTCCCACGACGCCAGTCTTTTCAATACTCAAGGTGGTGGTGCGGGATTTTCTCCTATGGAGTCCGAAGGGGAGAATTCGAATGCCTCACCGGGGTACGAGGGCCATGCCGCAGGTTCAAATGGTGGAACTGGTGATTCGGTATCTCCAGAAGTTTTGCCTGTACCTACAATCACTCCCGCCCCAACAATGTCTCCTTCGCCTCTACCCACCGTGATACCGACGGCGGCCCCAACTTTTACTCCGATTCCGTCCCCGACGCCTGCCTCGATACCTGAGGATGTTGTGACGGGCGGGGATGCGGCCGCGGCATGTAAGCTCATTGATCCCGGCGCAATTCCCCTTTCGAGTTGCCCCGCGGGAAGTTATCCTTTTGGTCAGGCCTTTGGTGTTCACAAGGAGCCCTTGGTTTGTTGCGTAAGTATTCCGGTCGATGGCAATGCGATCCATAACGCTGGTGCGATGGGGCCAGGCGCCACGACTCTTGCCCCTTGAGGCAAAATTTGCCTAGGCAAGAAGCTCCCTTTTAATCTATTTCGCAAACTCTCTTAAAAGTTTCAGCTTGAGCGTCGATGAGTTCAATGTCCAATCGATGTATCAGGAGGTTCCAAATGGACATGACTATTGAAGCGAAAAAACGAGATGACAAAGTTAAGGCCAGCACTCTGAGAAGAGAAGGCCAAGTTCCAGGTTGTCTGTACGGCAAAGGCGTAGAGACAATTCAGATTCAGATTCCCGCAAAGACAGTCAAGGCCTGTTTGCAAAAACATGCCAAGAGATTCACTGTTAAAGTGGCAGGGCTAGGCACCTACTCCGTAGGTTTGCAAGAGCTGCAAAAGAGTGTGCTGGGAGATGAATATGTTCATATCTCCTTACATATCTTTAACAACAATGAGATGACTCATTTAACTGTTCCTGTGTATTTTATTGGCAAGGCCAAGGGGACATCGACAGGTGGAATCCTAAAAGAAACCTGCCATGAGGTCACCATTAAAGGATATCCAAAAGACCTTGTTGATGAAATTAAGATCGATGTATCCAATCTTGATCTGGGTGATAATATTCACGTCAAAGATTTGATTGGAAAATATAAATTTACTTTTAACGATGCTGATTTAGAAAAGGTGATTGTATCTTGCAATTATCCAAGGCTCAAAACCATTGAGACCACTGAAACAGCAGCAGCCGTTGAGACCGTTGCCGAAGCCGAGGCAGCCGCAGCAGCCACAGAGCAAGCTGCAGCCGCAGCAGCGACAACTACGACAACGACAACGACTCATACCACCGAAAAACGCCACGACAAAAAAGAGAAAAAAGTGGCCTAATGTCCGCCACGAAGATTTTCGATTGGAAGAGGGCCTCACATCTGTGGGGCCTTTCCATTTTATTTAAAAGAATATGAATATTGTGCAAAAGGTCTGATGGCCTGGTAATCGGTTTTGATTCCATTGGCCTCTACGACAAGTTTTTCGAAGTCGATTCCAACTCGCAAATGTGAAGCCAGCTCTCCTAAAGATTCAGGCAAGCTATAGACAAGCTGTGTGTTCAGTTGCATTCCCAATCCAAAAGCGATTTCGAATTTTAAGAGGATGCTTTCAAATTGCTTTTTTAGCGCCAACCCCACCAGTGCAAGAGTGGCCGAAGAATTTACAACGGTACCATTTTTATTTTCAAATTGTCCCAACTGACCAAAACCGAGATAGGGGCCAATGAATACAGGAATGAATTTCGTTTCATAGTAAGACTGGGCCGACAGGAAAAAACGTGAGTAGGTCTGACCGCCAAACACCACGCCTCGTTCGTAAAGAAGTGAAGTATTGAGATCAGGTGTAGCGTAGAGATAATTGGCCGAGCGGTCAGCAAAATCTAGACGAAAATTGCCAAAGGCCGTGCCGTCAATTTGTGTCTGACTTGAATTTTTTGTTGAGTCCATCTGCAGGAGTGTCGGGCCATAAGAAACTTGCAAATTA
>JAHFAA010000373.1 GCA_023250775.1 Bdellovibrionales bacterium | reverse complement strand
TACTTGGGAAGAAGAACTCCAAGGCATTAACAAGGAAAAGGAAACTCTCAACGAGAAGTTACAAAAACTTGATGCCGACGTGAGAGGTAATGATAGTGTAAAAAAACAACTGGACCTCTTTAATAATCAAGTGGCCAAATTAAAGGAACGTTCCGCTCAAGTTGAACAAATCATAAAGCAGAGAACCAATCCCAACAAAATTCTCGAGCGTGTGGCACGAAATATCCCAGAGGATATGTGGCTTAATGAGTTGGTTGTCGATGCTGATCGAAAAGTAAGCATCAGAGGGATGTCAACCTCTTATAAAAGTATTGGAAATTTTATCATTTTATTAAATGAGTCACTCTTTTTTGGAAAATCCTTAACATTAAGTGATTCCAAGACTGAGGAAGATAAAGAAGAAGGGCCAGGAAAGCGGGTTGAAGTATTTACAATTCAGGGACGTGTTGAATCCTATGACCCTCTTCAACAGTAGTAATAAATTATGGCAGCACTGATTGGAAAAATTTGGATTGCGATTATTTTGTGGACGGCATATACCGTTTACACAAAATATGACGAGCATTCGCAAAAGTTAGAGGCAGCCCGCGGCGAACTTCCGGCGATTCAAGCACAAATTGCAAAAAAGCAAAAAGAAAAAAAAGATCTAGAAAATTATTTTGCTGATATCCAAGAGGCCAAAGAGAAAATTGAAAAGGTTGCCAAAGAAATCGAAAGACTTCAGCAGCAGTTTCCGGCTGAAATCTCTGACACTGATAATTTGGCCATGATCTCTTCAGCCGCTGAAATCTTGAATATCAAGCAGATCTTTTTAAGCCCCGGTGAAGAGGAAAATAAAGGATTTTATTTTACAAAACTCTATAACATTAAGGCGGCGGGTACCTATCTTCAGCTTTTGATTTTTTTAGAAAAAATTGGCGAAGCAAAAAGACTTTTGAATGTTCATGACATGAAACTTTCCAAAATGGAGAAGAAGCAAAAGGGAAGATTTCAACTGATCAATATGGAAATGAACATTGGAGTTTATCGTTATAATCCATCCTATAAAGAGTCTCGTGGCATTGACGAAATCGAAAAGGCGGCAAAGGAATCAGCTCCTTCCACACCGAAACGACGTAACAAGAAGAAGGCCACTGATGAAGAATAGAATGATAATTTTATTTTTTTTCTCGCTATTGCTAATACCCGGCTCTTACTCTCAGGAATCGGGCCAAAAGCAATATAACTTTTTTAAGGATCAGAAAACCTATATTAAAAATCCCTTTGAGCTCCGTGATCCTTTTCGACGGACCGTAGATCCAACAAAGGTAACCAAGAAGAAAGGCTTTCGTTCTTTTGGCGAAGGAAATGTGTTCACAAACATTCCTCCCCTTGAAGAAGTTGCAATTAACAAAATTAAAATTGTAGGTGTTTTGCTTGGGAAAGACCGGCGGGCCATGGCCCAAATTGAAGGCAATAAAGAAACGTTTGTTCTGAAAGAGGGTATGAAACTCGGGGCTGACAATGCTGAGATCAAGGCCATTTTGCCAGGCGGAATTGTCTTGGTCGAAAAAATTATGAATGTTTACGATCAGGAAGAATATCTCGAAACAATTATCCCGATCTCAGAATAATTGATGTAATTACTTTGTATTCAAATCTCTAAAGATTTAGCATCTTTTTTCCATATTCTGATATAATAAAATCAGAGTGAACTGTTTCGTTTTTACCTTAAGGATGAGGTATGGCCAAATTTAAATTTCCAGTATTGCTTTTATTAATTCTTTATATGAACTTGACCCATGGTTCAGAGCTGAAAAATATCAAATTTTATCAGCAGGGTGAAATTTCAAATTTGGAGTTGCAAGTCGATAACGAAGAAATCAAATTGAATAAATTTCAAGTTACGGAAGATAAGCAAATTATCATAGATCTCAAGGATACAACTGCCACTGAAAAAGTTATGCGCGCGTTTGATACCTCAGAGTTTTCTGGTTCTGTAGTATTTGTATCTGCTTACAAAAAACCAAACGCATCAAATGATCTAAGAATTGCAATTCAATTACGTGAAAATGTACGTTCGAATATCACCCGCAAAGGCAATACCATTACGCTTGCGATTGAAAATAGATTTGGTGTTTTTAATCAAGCAGCGGTTGAGACATCTCAGTCCTTTGAGGAGAAAATCAACGATAAAGAATTGGGCAAAATTCACGTACCGAAATCAGAATCAGTGGAAGATATTTTGGACAATTTGACCATGGCTGGTCGCAAAAAATACATTGGTAAAAAAATTACGATCAATGTAAAAGATGTCACGGTAGAGGACATTTTAAAAATTATTGCTGACTCATCTGGATTCAACATCATTATTACGGAAGAGATAAAAAAACTTCCTCCGATGACATTGGTCTTGACAAATGTCGCGTGGGATCAGGCCTTAGATACTATTTTGGGTCTCAATAAATTGGTTGCAAAAAAGAATGGAATCATTTTGATGATTACCTCGCTTGAGAAGGCAACCGAGGAAAAGAAACTAGAGATCGAGGCAAAAAAACTAGTTGAAAAAGAAGAACCTTTGGTCACAAAAATTTTCTATATTTCCTATGCCTCGATCGATGATATGTCGACAATTCTACAAGAATATCTGACTAAAGATCGTGGAAAAATAAGCAAGGATCTTAGAACAAATAGTCTTATTGTGAAGGACGTACCAGATATTATTGAGAAGATGCGTAAAATTATTGAAGTGCTCGACACGCAAACGCCACAGGTATTAATTGAATCGAAAATAGTTGAAGTTCGAGAGGCCTATGCAAAAAATATTGGATTCACGAACGGTCTCTCATTCGGCTATGACCCAATGGGTGCACTACCCCCGGCGGGAACACTCGCTTCCGGAGGAGTAGGCGGATCATTGGCTCCTGGTCTCATTGGACTCGACGCTGGTCCAGGTTTTACCTTTAGCTCTGCTCCAACACAATCAAAGCCAACATTTTTTGGGATCAATATCTCGCGCTTTAACCGGATGTTTAATTTAGATTTCACCCTTGCGATGATGGAGCAAGAATCAAAAGGAAAAATAATTTCTAGTCCGAAAGTTATTACTCAAAATAAAAAGAAGGCCGAAATTAATTCCAAAGATACCACGAGTTTTGCTGTTAGAACTGGTGTCGGTGATGCAGCCACAACAACTTATGAACCCATTGACGCAAAACTCGTACTGCAGGTAACACCTCAGGTGACAAATGAAGGCTCAATATCCTTAGAGATCGACTTAAGCAAGGAAGAATTTGGCGATAGGCCTTCTGCCGATGCCCCTCCAAATAAGGCCCAAAGGGCAGTGAAAACAAATGTGCTGGTGGATAATGGTTCTACGATTGTCATAGGTGGTATATACAACTACTCTAAGACTGAAGCGCACTCAGGAGTGCCTTTTTTAAAGGACATTCCAATTATAGGGTGGCTCTTCAGGACGCCTTACGCGCCCCAAACATCGAAGAATGAAATGATTATTTTTCTAACACCAAGAATTATTAACCAAGAAGAGGCCGGTCTGTCTGCCGATCGTTCTTAAGCATGGTGAATTCGCAAAATTTTAAGACAGAAAATCGACTCCCACCCATTATTCTTAAATATGAGAATCAGCTCGATCGAGAGCCAAATTCGCTGGTCTTTGCAGCATTGGCTGAAGCCTATCGAAAAAATGGAAATTATGAGGGTGCTTTTCAAGTATTGCGAGATGGTATCAAGAATCATCCCTTATATAAATTTGCCTATTTCACTCTCGCCCATTGTTACTATGATGTAGGCCAATATCAACTCTGTTATACGACGTTGCGGCCCTTTATCGCCAATGAACGAGAAAATTTCCGAGTGCAAAATTTATTTGCTGAAACTTGTCTAAAATTGGGACAGACAGAAGAGGCCTTGGAATCCCTGAAATATTGTTTGTTTCTTGCTCCCAAGAATCAAGAAGTGGCGACAAAAATTCATGAAATTGAGAAATCGATTTCTCCCACCATTGAAACAATGAATGAATTGCGCCAGCAGGAAACTCCTAGTGAATATACTAATAATCAATTTGAAGTTAAAAATCTTAATCCTGTGCGACCGAAGGAAATCGATATTGATGAGTGGATTCAGGTCGATCTTTCCCATAATACTAATTCTGGGCAAGCTGAGGATGAGGAAAAAACCAGTGAAAATTGGCAGATGG
>JAHFAA010000372.1 GCA_023250775.1 Bdellovibrionales bacterium | reverse complement strand
TTTATCGAAATAAACGGCTCACGAATTTCCCCGGATTTTGATTTACTGTCGAAATTGGTAATCTCACCTTCAAAACTGACCTCACGCGCCTTGGATTTTCCCATAAAGCTGTCGCCGGGATTTCCATTGCCGACATCAGTCAGGGCGATTTGATTGCCGACATAGGTGTTGAATAGGCCATTGGCGAGATCAAGTGTGAAGGCCAAAGGATTGACGCCGCTGCGATGGCCGGTAAGCTGACGATAGAAATATTTCTGCGCTCCCTGAGGATGAGTGATGGTGAGATAATCGACGGTGTTCAAGGTTTTATAGCGCCACAGAAGGAAGTTGAGATCAATACCACCTTCACTAATCTTGTGCTCAAGAGAAAAAGGTTTTCCGTAACATTCAATCAGGTCCATGTCATTGTGTACGAGTAAGGCCTTCAGCGATTGAATATTGCGAAAGATACTTTTGTTTTCGCTTGGGTCTGGGTTCAGATCAAGTGAGTAAAACTTTGTCTTCCCGACTCCTTTGGTCACTTTGCCGGAAATATTTAAGATAGGAATATAGGCCTGGATCCCAAACGAAATACCCAGCTGACCAATATTGCCAAAGTCGCGGTAGATTTGAATGGTCTTTTCATCGCTGCGATAGATATGCAAACGTGACAGAATCATTTGCGAACCAAAGAAACGGGCCTGAGCACTGATCGATTGCGACAGTCCAATACCACCACCAAAATTGAAAGATGGCCCGATACTATCGGTAATAATCAGTGACTCCCCCACCGCAAAATCTTTATAGAAGTCACCCATGAGTTCAGAAACTTTTGTTTTTAACTCGGCATCTGGAAGGCCTGCGAGATTAACGGCGGTTAAAACATCCAGCTTTTTGGCCAGTGCTCTTTTGTAGAAGGGCACAATAATATTTTTATAGGGAGTTTTGAGAGCGGCCTTAATACTCTTAATCGGGCGAAGATGAGAATAGCGTCTGGTCACACGACCAGAGACCTGACCGCTCGCCACCCAGGGAGCGGTAGGGCCATCAACACCGATGTAGGCCCCCAGCTCTAAGGAAACACCAAAGCTGTCGGCCAGCTGAACCACATTGTCTGTGCCTAAATATGTTCCAGCGACAATATCGCGTGAGGCAATAAGGTCCATATCATAAACGGGAAGAACAAAAATGCCGACGGGAACTTCTTTGTACACTCCCGTTTTCAAAAATTCTTGAAAGGCCTGATCAAAATGTTTCGACTGTTCCTCGGCAAATTTGGCGGCCAGATCGGTATGAGGAATCACGTATTCATGAAAGTTGCTGACCAAATTTGAAAGAGCATTGGAAATAAATTCACTCTTAAAAAAATTGAAAACTTCCTTGCCACTCAAGGGAGACTGGGGATCACCATAGGCAAAACGTTCGCCATGGCCGTCCCACCACTCGCGAGTCAGCTTACCCTTGACCAATTCTTTTCCGACGGTCAAGTCAGCTTTGTAGGCCATGGCCTTCTCGCTTAGGCCTAAGAGGCGAACCAGCGAGTTACGGCGAGCAATAAATTTTTCAACCAAAATCTTTTCAACCGGATCTGGCACTAAGCCACTTCTGGCGATCGCTTCAAAATCCTGTCGCGTCAGCTTGGCAATTTTGCGGGCAATCCACTTGGCATCTTCAAAGGATGGTGAGAAGTCCTCACCATCTTCATAGTCAACTTTGAGCGAGCCCGAAAGAATACGACCAATTTCAAAAGAAAAAAGATTCACCGATTCCGAGGGCGAAACGACAGCAAAAGGAAGTAAGAGGGCATTTAAAACGCGACGGCCTTTGATCACTTGCTCGGGAACTTGTCCCATGGCCAAATTATAAATGACGTCTTCTCCATCCATGACAAAGACATCTTGCAGAACAATTTCTTTACCTTCGGGAGTCTGCTCGGTCACCCAGCGTTTGGGATCGCCGAACGTTCCTTCCGCCAAGTCACTGATGAAATTTTCGCGCTCAAAAGTTGAGGCAAAGGCCACTTTCAATTTTTGTAAATGTTTGATGGCCGGAACCTGATAACCCAATTTTTCCAGCAAGGCCTTTCGAAGCAGAACTCCATGGGCCTTTTTGCTCACGAGAATTGTGAGCGTTTGAACTCGTCCTCCCTCACCTTTTTTGACCGAAAAACGAAAATTGCCCGTGCGAGAAAGAACCACACTTAAATAATTAACTCGGTCACCTTCGGCAACATCCACCTCGTCGGCGACGTTCAAAGCATAATTTCCGTTTGACGACCAAATATCCGAGTCCTGCGGCTCAAGTAACGAGAGGTCGCCCCCAGACTGGCGAAAAGTTAAGGCCTCTTCCAGTCCTAAAATTTGTCCGTTTTGCATCAGGTCTGTGGCAGGCATGCCCTTGAAATCAAGGGGAATAAGACCGGCCATGTCCCTTAAAACAGCACCATTCGCGGCGCCAATTAAGGCACAAAGAAGAAGCAAAAATGGGAATGCACGTTTAAGACACACCATGAGTGACGTAATTTATCACAAGGGGTAAGGCCTCAGTGAAAGTGTGAATTTTCTATAGGGCGGGGATGCTATATTTTGTGGGCACTAATATTAAACACTTTATATTTATGAATCACCCCTAATCTGCCGGTAATGCTTCGTGACGAATGTTGTTCCCCTGATCTTGGGCCTTTGTAGGTTATGATGGATGTATTAAAAAAGATTGGGGAACGGCCATGAAAAGAATTCATTTTTTTGCGCTTTTTATACTCCTTATTGTTCTTGCCTCAGTGGCATGGAGCTTTGAGGAAACACTGTCCGCCCACGCCCACCGGATCTGTCTTGGCAATGGTGAAGGAGCTTCGGAAGATTCTGAGATCTGGATGGGTTGCGTTCAACCGGGGATGAGCATCGACGCCGGTAACTGGCATAACGAAAAAATCACCTCACTCGGTCACTCTTCTCAAATGGTAAGTTCGGCCACCGACGGCAAGCATTGGTTCATGGCCAACACTTCTCTTGCCGCAAAAGAAATTTACATTGGCGGATTTAACGATCTACACGACAGCGACGCTCCCAATAAGGGCAACTGGTTTAACACAAATTTGAAAAATCAAATGGGCAAGACGGCCCAAGGTGTCGGTCTGGCCTATGACCAAAATCGTTGGTGTATTTCCAATACAACGGGAAGTTCACCGTATAAAATTTTTATTGGCTGCACTGACAATCTTGAGGATGTCGGACGGGCCTCCAGCTGGAGAAACGTTGATATCTCTTCGACTCTGGGAAAATCACGACAAGCGGTCGACTTGGCCACCGATGGTATTAACTGGGCCATAACAGGAACGGAAGGTGGTTCTGACAAAATCCACGTCGGGGTTATGGTCAATCCACTCGAGGATTTACTGAGCGCCAACAATTGGCGTGACGTCAACTTAAGCTCCCAAATGGGAAAATCTTCCACTCCCATGGATATCGCCACTGACGGGAAGAGGTGGTGTATCGCCAATACCACCGGTAATAGTGATCATGAGATCTGGATTGGTTGTACCAAAGAACAAGGAATGGATCCCTCTGTACCCGAGAATTGGCAAAATGTGGACATCAAGGCCATCATGGGAAAATCTCATTCCGGACTCAGCTTGGCCACTGATGGTATTGTCTGGTGTATGGGCAACACCGGTGGTGGTGAGCGCGAGATCTATCTCGGCTGTACCCATCCTGGAATGGATCCATTAAACCCCGCCAGCTGGTATAACAATAATTTGAAGACCACGATGGGAAAATCCATTCAAGGTGTCGACGTGGCCTTCTACCGCAGCTGTTACTATCCGGGTGAAAAACCTTCGCAAAATTCTGCCAATGCCCCAAGACATGGTTGCTGTGAATCGGTGGAATATAATTCCGATACTGAGCGCTGTGAACTGCCCGACTATCCACCTACGCTTGGAGGCCCAATCGGAATTAAAGGTGAAGGCTGTAAAACAGATTTCAATGATGGTACCAAACTGAATTTTCCTGAAGTGGCGCGACGTTTGCGCATCTTCCACCTGATGTTTGCCGCCGAACATCCTGTGGGGGTGGTCAGTTTTACTCCAGAGCAACAGGATGCCTATTTCACCGACATGATCGATTTTATGGAGAAGCATAGAGAGTACAGCGCGATCAAGTATGGCGAGCAAACAGGAGGCGCACCGATTGAAATGGGTGATGCCTTAATCGAAGCGGCGACTTTCCAA
>JAHFAA010000371.1 GCA_023250775.1 Bdellovibrionales bacterium | reverse complement strand
ATCATCATTTGATGGGCCATTTTGATGGCGGTCTCTTTCCAGTTCTGCCCATTAATCGTGTATGGAAGACGAACTTGAAAATCTTCGGGTGGAACACAGTCCAGTTTGTAATCGTTGTCTGGAGTAAATTTTTCGGCCATTGGCGAACCGCGAGTGAGATCGAATGTTGCAAGGGTGATTGTGTGAATATCCTGATTGGTCAATATATATTCCAGCATAGCTTTTCTTGCTTGCTCTGTTTCTCCAGGGAAACCAACAAGAATGAAACAGAAGTTGAGAATCCCTGCTTCTGCTGCTAGCCGTAATACTTCATTGCTGAAAGACATGGTATTTTTCTTATTCATTCCAATCAGGATATCTGGGTCGTTGGATTCAAGTCCCCAGTGGACTTTTCTACATCCTCCCCTGTAAAGCTGGGACATGAAACCAGGAGTAGTGAATATCTTCTCCAGCCTCGCAAAGGTTTCCCATTTAACATCAAGCTGACGCTTTTCAATTTCCACAGACAGATCAAAAAGAAGTTTAGGAAATGATGTATCTTCCATAAACTTGAAATATGTTGCCTTCTTGCCAGTTTGCCTTAAGGATTGGTCTTGTGCGGTTGTAATATCCAACAGGATGTCATCCACAGTTCTTTTCTTATATGAATTCGATCCGTAAGGAATTGCGCAAAAAGTGCACTGAGCATAGCATCCTCGAGTTGTTTGTATTGGTATAAGCATCTCTGGGATTATGTAGTTGTTAAAATCAAGATCTGAATAGTCTGGGACAGGTATTTCTTGCGTTTCAGGAGCGTGTGTAGGCCGATCTATATGGCCTTTCAAATTTGCAATTTCTATTGTGTTTATGAGTTCAACTTGCTCTTTGCGAATAACTTTTCTGTGGATATCGTGAAAGGGCATTTCACCATCCCACAAAACAAGATAGTCCATGTACCGCTTGATAGATTCATCATCGACCATAGATTGATAACATCTTGTTATCATCTGGCCGCCCATGACAATCACTGCCTCTGGCATCATCTTTCGTATAAGATTCGCCAGAGTAAAAGCAGAAACGATCTGATCTTGAAAAGTTATGGAGATGCCGATGATTTTAGCATTTGTACTTTTAATTTCTGTTCTGATCATCTCACTATAAAAATCAATAAAAGGATTTGCCTCTTGGTCATCTAGCGCTCTGATGACGTTCTCGAAATATAGACGATCATATTTCATGCCAAGTGATCTTAGTCCGATCTGAAATCCCTTATAGCGATCAGATTGCTCACTCAATTTTTGTTCAATTTGATTATAAAACTCGAGAACCTTAAGGGGGTTGTCCCTACATTCTTCAAAATCTTTTTTGTAATCATTTTGGCCAAGAATTTTTTTATAAAAACGAATATTGCTATCAATTACTTTTACTCTGAATCCGCGTTTTTGAAGATACCCCTTAAGTAGGGGAAGGTTGAGTTGTGGATGTAGAGGGCTTGCAACAGGAGTATTCAGCAATACAGAGTCGAACATATCGGATCCTCAATGGTACTTTAGCGAGAGTAATTAATACCTCAATGCACTGTGTAGGTCAAAAAGTTATTAGAGATTCACAATATACCACTCTCGCCCATGGAACACCTTGGAGATATATGGCCGGGAATTGGCATCTGACATTTTACATTCGTGGAACTTTTACCTCCGCCGCCGGGGGCTACTTTGAACGTGACGGGAATAACTACAAAAAATACATCATCGTCACCGTAATAATGCTTTTCGGCACACTTGAGTTGAATTCGAAACCGACTTTGTCGAGTAGAATGGCCCTTTTGTAATATGAAATTGAGAAAGGAGACACCTGTTTTTTCAGTGTTTTAAAAGGTGTCTTCTTGCTCAATGCGAAGCGCAGGCGGTATACTGAACAGCGCTGGAGTCAATATTACAACGTTGCACATTAGAAACATTGAAAAGAACTTTAGGGAAGATCTTGGTAGCTACGATGCGGCCAAGATTTTGCAAGATCTAAAGCGTGAGTATTTCTATTCTGACTTTTTTTGTGAGTATTCCAAAAAATACTTTAACTCTGACAAGCAGCTATCTTTCTACGTCCACAACAATAAATCAATCTTGGCCGTCGTGTTAATCCATCCTATTGACCAAAACAAATGCACCTACTTCGGATTGCCGGTGCGACTATTTTTGGCAGAAAATATTTCGATTGAAGCTCAAAAAAATATTCGCGGACTTTGCAAAACACACCTTGAAGAGATCATGCAAAAAAATAACTTGAAAGAGTTAGTCCTTGATCTCGATTCAAGTTTAGGCACGGATTATTATCAGGCCGGCAACGCGATTGATTACAATATCGATGCAATTATCGATCTCAAACAAACGCCTGAAGAAATAAAATTAGGCGTTCGAAAAAGTTATAAATCTCTCATCAATTGGGGGCAAAAAAATCTTTCCGTCGACATCATTGATGAAAAAAGCGGTAACAAGGAACAATTTGATCACTTTAGAGAATTGCACATTACTGTCGCCGGCCGGGAAACGAGGAGCAAAGAAAGTTGGGATTGCCAATTTGACTGGATTAAAAGCGGTCACGGTTTTGTTGTCTTGGCAAAACTTCAAGGGGAATTAGTTTCAGGAGTTATGAACTTGTATGGAACGGATGAAGTCTACTACGGCGTTGGGGTCAACCGCCGCGATTTGATGGCAAAAAAAATAGCGATAGGTCATTACCCCATTTGGTTATCAATCCTTGAGGCCCAGAAAAGAAATTTGAAAATTTATAATTTAGGCAGCATCGGACCGAATTTTCACTCTGACAAAGAGCGCGATATTGCACTTTTTAAAAAAGGTTTCTCTTCACAAATCCGAATATCTCATTCACTTAAAGTAGAGTTGGCAAAAACTGAAAATGCAAGTGAGCAAGAAGCATGAGTGTGGAAGATTATCAGTGGCCAGATTTTGATTTTAAATTGAACTCCTTCAATTCCACTCCAAAAACTTCCGCCTCGGCCCAAGACATGCTCCATAAAATTGAAGACTTCTACTCACAAAAATTTAATACTCCTGCTTACCTTTTTCCATCTGCGCGCGCCGGTCTTTCTGCCATATTCCGCTTCAAAAATATTTCAAGACAGCACACACTCTTTGCTCCTAAATGGAGCTCCCACTGCGTTTGGGACGTAATTTCTCGATATGCCAACCCGACTTCCGTCCACTACCCTAATATAGATTTAGCTTTAGTTGTTCATAAATGGGGATATCAATTCCAAACGACGCTTCAAGACCCATCTAAAATTATCCACGACTCCGTTGACAGCATTTTCACCTCATATCAGTTAAGTCTGCCCTCTGCTGAGTTTGAAGTTTTATCCTTGCCCAAAATACTAGGAACATTCTGTGGTGGAATAGTTTTCTCGAAAAATAAGTCCTTTGATCAATTTATGCTTCAGCTCCGCCAAAATTCCTCTCTTGGGCTTGCGACATTTCAAGAAAAACACAAGCTTGATGAACTAAAACAAACTCAGATAATAACCACGTGGCAAGCTGACGAATGGCGTAATTTTCTTCTCACGGAAGTTGCTTTAAGCAACATCGAAAGTAATCTCGAAAATAACAAGCGAGGAGTGGAAGTTGCTACCAAAAGACTAGAAATTGTATCGAAAAAACTCAATATTGATTATCTTTCTATTGGTAGTGAACGCTTACCCTGTAATATCCCGCTAGAAGTATCTCGACACCATTTTAAAAAGCCAGAGATGTTAATAAAGCGACAGTTTAATTTCTCCTTCAAAAATGAAATGGATTCATTTTTGCCTGCCTATTTATTACCCATCCATATTGGAATTAGTGAAGAAAGATTCCAAGCCATGCTCAGAGCGATTGCATAATTGGTATTGCTGCGCATCGCTCCAGTAATAAATAACTTATCGTCTGTCTCAATAGTTGATATAAATCCCGACTATGAATTCTGCAAATTATCTCCTTTTTATTGAAACGAAACCAGAGGCAATGGCGGCTTTAGAGGCCATTAATGAAGGCACCGTTCGTAAGGATTGTACTCTTTTTGTAAGTTCATCCCCAGATATACGCATCATGATGGCCGGCTCGGGAGTTATGGTTAGAGATACTCTTGCCTACGACTCAAATACTGATCATGAAGAGGGGGGAGCATTAGTCACAGAACTCATCAATAAGTTAAATCAAATTTTTAAGCAATATCCCATTATA
>JAHFAA010000370.1 GCA_023250775.1 Bdellovibrionales bacterium | reverse complement strand
GTTATTCCACCACGCGGTTCCAGTTTTAAGCCTTCATGAATCTCATATTCAAAGGAACATTTGCGAGTATTAAGTCCAGCCACGATACCAGTCACAGAAACGACTGGAATAACACAGTGATTCCGGTCGGAAGAAAAAAGCGTAAATTCGGAACCTATCTTCACTGCCATATCATGGGGAACATTGGTAAAAAGCAAGTGCTTTTTTGAATCCACTTTTGAAACTTCCAGGGTCTTGGTGGAATCTTTATCCATCTCATAGGCGAGAGTTTGTCCCTTTTCGACTCCATTTAATCGACAGTTAAAATCAAATTGCAGAAGAGCATTTTCTCCTTTCACCCTATTTACTTGCGCAATACATTCTTGGCCTGAAATCATCACAGTTAGTTTAGAACCTTCGCCAGCACTCAGACCTCCGGCAATCACAAGATTTTTTTCTATTTTGATATTTTTTACAACAAAAGATGCTGACCACGCGTCTGTGATAAAAAAGGCAATTGCTAACAAGAAAACGAGTTTAGTCCTCACTATCATCACCCAAACTGGCCAATAATTTTCGATAGTCCCTAATATTTGTATCGTCACCAGGGACCTTGCTATTCTGCAGAACTCCAACTTTCAGTCCTTGAACCACGGCGTGCTCTAACCCATCCATGTTCGGTTTATCGATAAAATCAAAAGCCCCGTATTTTGCAACTTCCAGCATTAAATCTTTATGCCCGTGAGCGGTGTAAAAAATGAAAGGTACTTCATTTTTCATCTCCCGCGCTTTTTTAATAACTTCGACACCATTCATTCCTGGCATAAAGATGTCGCAGATAACACAATGAACATTACCCTTTTTGAGAATCTCCACTGCTTTGAACGGATTATCGCAAGTCACAATATTGTCGGCGACACCGGTCAACATTTCTGCCACATTTTTGAGGAGTACTGTTTCATCATCGATAATGAGAAGTGTTGTTTTCCCCATAACTACCTACTTTTTTTCAACCATGAATAGCTTGATCAAGGAGCGCACACAATCACCGTCATAACGAGTGACAATCTCCCGATCAGAAACGAATTTTTTTAAAATATTTGCGGGACGCTCTTTCGGATTATTCAACAATTCATCTACAAAGCCAGAGGCCAAGGACAAGATTTTTGCAGGAGGGTATATTCTTGTCCCAATAATCCCATTCGGGAAACCCGTGCCATTGCAGTATTCATGATGTTGGTAAATTATCTGACGAACACGTTCAGAGACATTCTCAATATCTTGAAGCAAGACAAGTCCTTCTTTAGGATGGGACTGAAAGGCCGCTTGATGATCTTTACAGAGTTGAACATAAGGAACGCCCGGAATTTTTTCAGCCACCTTGCCGAGCCCGACATCCTGTAACAATGCGGCCAAGATAATTTGATCGATCGTTTGTGAATTTACCCAATCCAAATTCTTGGCCATCAGAAAACCGTAAAAAGCGCTGATAATTCCGGCACTTTTTCTTTCAGGATACGCAAGTGTAAGATTGTGCATCAGAGTTGCAAGGATAGTAGACCTGGCAACTTGAAGTCCGTTGGCATCAACACGTTTTGTGGCCTCAGGCAAAAGATTGGATGATATTCCGAGCAAAAAAGGTTTTACGTCATCACTGTTCGAGATATTTATAAAATTGGTACTCATGTTAAATTATTATTCAACGTTCTCGTATTTTTTCATAGGAAAAACGCTTCGTTGACCACGCCGCTCGGTTTTATTTCACTTCTTCCAAGTATCTTCTTCAAGCATAATGGAACAGTCTTTCGAAAAAGGTCGCCAGCAATGTTGAATAACTCACCCTCTACTTTTAAGAAAGAACTTTTCAAAATCCTGCTTTATACCTGCGGAATTGCGCTATTTTTAAATTTTGCAGTGTCTCTTATACGTGAATATTACCTTGGTCATGAACTACTCGAACAAAGTATTCGAACGGCCACTAATATTCTCGCGCATGACTTGATTAAACCATTGGCGTTCAATGACAAAAAAGAGGCGGCCTCCCAGTTAAAAATTTTGCATAAACAAGTCGATTTTCTTGAGGCCAATCTCTACGATAAAAATGGGACCTTTATGATCTCGGTTGGTGACAGTGAAATTCTTTCGACCATCCCGCAAGCCGTTATCGCTCAGGACTTCGCCATAATCTATTCCTATGACAAAATCGAGGCATGGAAAAGTTTAAGCGAGAACAACCAAATTTATGGTTATTTACAAATTCGAATGACACGCCATTTTTTTTCGAAACAATTCTTGATAACAATTGGCACCTTACTTGCCAGAGCGATTGCCTCTTTGCTTCTGTCACTGTTGATTGGTAGAACGCTGGTCAATAAAATTTCAAAGACCTTGCAACACTTTGTCACCGTCTCTAAACAGATTTCCTCTCAAGGTTTCGACAAGAACCGCTATACCACTCTACCCAACCAGGAAGTTCAGTTGCAGGAGTTTGTTTTATTAAGCAAAAGCTTTGATGAAATGTTACGAAAAATCTGGGCCCAGGATGAGTTCATCCGAGAATATAATGATGCTCTAGAGAAAAAATTTGAAGAGCGTACACGCGAATTGACCAACGAGCGTGCAAAAACTATCCATTCAGCGCAGCTGGCGGCATTAGGTGGAATGGCAGCAAAAATCGCCCATGAGATTAACAATCCCTTGACGATCGTCGCCTCTGTGGGGGTGCTTTTAAAGCGAACCATGGAGGCCACCGTGATCGACAGAGAAAAAGTAAATAAGCAACTTGAATATCTGGATGAAACAACCAAAAGGATGGCACAAATTGTGGCGAGCATTCGCAATTTATCCAGAGATGCCTCCAATGATCCTCATCTTAAAACCTGTTTAGCGACAATTCTGCGAGATGTACTCACGGTCTCAACTCATCAATTGAAAATGGCAGAGGTTGAACTGAGAGTTGATCTTGAGGCGCAAGAATTTAAAATTGAATTTATGGCACAACCTGTACAATTGGCACAAATTTTTGTGAATCTTACAAATAATGCTATCCATGCTGTTCACGAGCTTTCTGAAAAATGGATTAGCATTTCGGCGAAAACGATCAACAATTTTTTGATCATTGATTTTATGGACTCCGGCCCGGGAATCGCGCAAGAAATTCAACAGAAGATGTTCACCCCTTTTTTCACCACGAAAGCAGTCGGCATTGGCACGGGGCTTGGACTCAGTATCTCAACCAGCATTATCAACAGGCATGGTGGCACTCTTGAGATCGTTCAGGATCTTCCCCACACCTGCTTTCGCATCTCACTGCCCCTTACTCCTTCTTCTTAAAAAGCTGCGGATAAGCGGTTTTGAAATATCGAAGAGTGATGGTCTTAAAAAGATCCTCGTGAGTGTCCTTATTGATATCATCATCTTTGTACTCGAAATTAGCTTTAGTGGCATCTTGATAATCTTTTTTGCTATAGGCACTAATCTGACTTGGCCCTGTGTCGAGCGGTCGCCCTTTGGCAAAATCCATTTTAAAACCACCGAAATCCATGACTGCGGCCTTGTTGGCCTTTCCCGCGCCAGGACTATCTTTATCGCCTGCTTCAGAAACTTTTTTATCGCTTGTAGGTGCAATGGAGGCCAAAGTAGCAAAGGATATCGGCGACGAAGATAAAGGCGCTGTTGCCTTTTCTCCAACAGCATGAAGGGCATTTTGTATCCGCCCACTGTAAACCTTTTCCATATTCGCCAAAGTTTCATTGATATTTTTCTTTGGGAATTTTTTGCTGAGCAAATCTAAATTGGCCTTAACCGCGGCCGCAAGCCTTGGTCCCGCTGCCCCCAAACTGTTCAAATCCCCTCGTGCACCTTTTGCATCTCCAACAGACATCCGGTTCAAGGCCTGGCCAAGACTACCGACCGACCCACTGAATACAGGACCCAAATTACCGACACTACGGCCGACTTCCCCCTCAATATTAAAGGCCGTTGTCTGTGCCGTCTGCTGTCCCTGACAAGGCCCAACAGCATTAGGTCCGACCATATCACTAGTGCTGATGCATTCTTTATTTTCCTGTGAGCCAAGAGGCAATGCTGTTGTCCGTCCCTGCGGGTTATTTATTTTTGCCCCTGTGGTTGATGATGCCACACCACCAGCGCGTTTATTCATGGCCTCGATAATTTCACTGACTTTAATTTTATATCCTATGGCCCTCTTTTTTGCTTCGATAACTTCCTTCCTATA
>JAHFAA010000369.1 GCA_023250775.1 Bdellovibrionales bacterium | reverse complement strand
TGATTTGTCCTACCGTCATAAATTATTGTACGATTATTCTCTTATCTTTTAGGAGCGTTCTATGATGGTACGTTTGTTGATTCTTGCTCTCATGCTCGGTTTCTCGGCCCTTGCAGCTCAGGCCAGGCCAATTTTAATCCTCCATACCAATGATCTTCATAGCTTTCTGGAAAATAGTCGGTTTGATACCTCCAGAGGGGGTTATGCGCGACTAAAAACCGCCATAGATCGGGAAAAGACCAAGGCCGCTCTGCTTAACGTTCCGGTTATGACTCTGGATGGTGGAGACTTCCTTGAAGGAACACTTTTTTATATGGTTGATCGCGGCCGAAGTATCCTCAAGATTATGGACGCTATGGGGTACGATGCTGTCGCCATCGGTAATCATGATTGGCTTATGGGAACAGCGGAAATGGGTCATCTCTTTGCGGATGTGGATTACTCCTACACCGTTTTGAATGCCAATATGAAGGCAGATCTCAATCTCTTTCCCGGACTCAAAAAACTGAGGCCCTATCTCATGATGGATGTTGATGGAAATAAAATTGCGGTTTTGAGTGTCACCACCGATGACAACTTATATGGGTGGGCCTTTGATCAAGGGAAAATTAAAAAGCCGTTTAAGGTTGCCAATCAATGGGCCAAAAAATTGAAAAAAATGGGAGTCAAAACGGTCATTGCGTTGACCCATCTTGGATTTGATCGAGATAAAGAGCTGGTGAATGAAAGCAAAGATATTGATTTAGTGATTGGAGGCGATTCCCATACCTTGATCGATCGCCCTTATTTTATTGGCAATAAAAAGGGGCGACAGGTTGCCATTATTCAGGCGGGGGACCACGCCAATTATCTTGGAACGCTGCTCATGGAGATCGAAGCAAGTGGCAGCGTGCGAGTCTTGGAACGGGGGATTGTTCCTATCACAACCAGTATTCCCGAAGACCCCACGGTGCGCGAGATGGTGCGGCAGGCGCGAGCGGACGTGAACAAAATGTATGGCGAGAGTTTTCTTCAAACCGTGGTTGGCACGGCGGAGATCGATTTGATTAACTCATCAAGTTCCATGTCTGTGTGGAATAAGGTGATTGGTGATTCTTTCAAAGAGGCCCTGAACGCTGATATCGGGGTTCATTCTCCCGCGCTGACGGGAGTTGATATTAAGAAAGGTGAGATCACGCGCGAGGACATTGCCATGACCTACCCGCGCTTTTTGTCCCTTGATGATCGCTGGGGCTGGCACATCTATCACGTAGAAATGTACGGACTGGTGGCGAAGCTGCTCATGGATCAGTATCTGACGGGAAGTGAGCCCGTGGTGCTCTCGGGCGTGAAATTCAGGATTGAGGTGAGTAAAAAAGGTAAGAAGAAAATTAAAGACATCATGATTGGGGGTGAACCCATTCAGCTCTTAAAAAAATATAGCGTCGCTTTCCCTGAAGGTGTGATCAAAGGTGGCCTGGGAATCATGGGATTGCTGATTGACCTTCTTCATGAGGTCAATCGTACCGAAGTGACGGTCTGGGATGCCATCGAGGCCAAGGTCAGACGCCTGGGGACCATCCGCGATGAGCAAGGTCTCCATGGCGAAGAAGATGCCATGTTTCTTCCCGGACGGTAATTAAAGTCCCGCCGCCGAAATTCCAGCATAACCACTGGCCGGAGTCTTCACCCCTTGTTCCCCTGAGCTTTGGAGAGTGCGAAGGTCGCCAGCTTCGTTTCGTTTAATGCACTTCCATTTGATCGCACGATTGGCGGGAAGATCTGTCACATAAGCGGTCCAGGTCGGATAGGCCGAGGGATCAAGTTTAAGCGCCTTGGCAACATCGCCATTACCCAATTGCTCAAGATCACCCACCGCATAGAGGGATTCACCGCTGCTGGTTGAACCCTGGCATTTAAAAAAGACCGAGGTTGTTTTTGCGCGCTCTTCGAGTTTGAGCAGCACGAGCTTTTCCTGATCGACGGGTTTTTTGCCTAAGAACAAAATGGTGCGGCCATTTTCAGAGGGGCGATAACAGTTGCTGTCTGTGCCCGACTGACATTTGACCAGGGCCTTGCCATCGACGGTAGCGCTGGCAACTGTTTTATTTTCGAGCAGCAGTTCGATCGAGTAGCTGCGCTGAGGGAGCATTCCGCTAAAGTGGCCGCTGGTTGGCATAATGGTGATTTCCACCTGATCACCGTTACTTTTTTGCGTTACCGTGGTGGTGGCGACTTCACCTTTTTGATAGTCGACGGTTTTGCCGTCATCTTCGTAAATCACAAACTCGCTGTCTTGCTCACCGGGTGCGATCAGGAGACCGAAGTCATCGCTCTTTTTTCCATCCTTGCGCTTGCCGTTGATGTTCATGCTCTGGCCATCCACCTGCATGGTGGGAATAATGGCCCCGGCCTTAACAAAAAGTGGAAGGCGGAAATTATCATTTTGATAAACGGGAACGTCATTGATTTCAGTGCCAGTACTGCGCAAAAATTCTCCGCTGTAGTAGTTGATCCAGGTGCCTTTGGGCAGATAAACGCCGCGTTCAGTTTCATGATAATTGGCGACCATGGCGGCCATCAAATACGGCCCGATCATTTTTTGATTTCCGGTTTTTCGCACTTTCATGTCGTTAGGAAATTCCATGACCATGGGACGAACCACGCCATCACCCGTAAGCCAGGCGTTGTGGGCGAGGGAATAATAGTAGGGAAAAAGTTTGTAGCGTAGATATAGGTTGGCGCGGTTTGAGGCGACGTGCCCGATCTTGGCGGGTGAGGTCTGGAGATTGTTCGCCAGGTTCCAGGTGTGGGCGCGAATCGGGAAGTCAAAAAGTGCGGCGTTGGCAAACCACTGGGTGTAAAGCACATTGGGGTCACCGTCCAAAGTATCGGGGCGACGATGGAAGCCGCCCACGTCGGCACCATAGTAATCCACGCCGGAAAAAGACATCTGCATCTCGGCGTTGTAGTGGGCGGTCATGGCGTTCATGTTGGCGCCAATATCGCCAGACCACATGGCCCCACCGAAACGCTGAATGCCCACCGTGCCGGAACGTGACAACATGAAGGGCCGCTCTTTATTACCGTTTCGAGCATAGCCGCGGGCGATGCTTTCCAGCCATCTGAAGTTATAAACATTGTGGATGTCGGGATGACGGTGCTTATCCAGTTCAGGAAAGCCGTAGTAGCAAGAACTGTCGCTATACATTTCTGGCTCGCCCAGATCGGTCCAGTGGTGAGTGATTCCCATGGCGATCAGAGGCGCGCGTTTTAGGTCGTGCCAAAAATCGCCGGCCTTCGGGTTGGTCCAGTCAAGCATGCCGCCAAAACCCCACCAGGGGTTGGCTGTCAGCTCGGTAGGTGAGTCAGTCCCGCACCACTTGGCCATGTAACCTTTCGCCGCCAGCTGATGATGTTCGTCCAAATTTTTTGAGACATAAGATTCTTCAATCGGCATCAGCTCGACGCCTTCTTTTTCCTTGTACTCGCGCACTTTGTTTTCGGGGTTGGCAAAGTTCTTGGGATCAAATTCCAACATCCCAAAACGACTGCCAGTGCGATCGACGTCACCTTGATAAAAAATTCCGCCGAACCACTGAATATCCAGCGCGAAACCATCAACAGGGAAATTGGCCTGTCTGAGACCGCTGATGACCCCGTCGATCTCTTTCCAATTATCGTATCCGAATTCTGAAACCCATAGACCAAAAACATCTTTTGGCGGCACGGGAGCGTGGCCGGTGATGTTCATGTACTGGCGCTTAAGCGCTTTCACATCGGCGGCGGTGTAGATGAACCAGCGCACCTGATCGCCGAAGGATTCAACTTTCCACGGTGACTGATTGAGCGACCACATTTGCTTATAAACGCTGTCGTAGAACATCAAAAAATTTTGATTGCCCGTGCCCAGTGAGTAGAGCACCGGAAACATGGCGTAGCTGTTGGCGCCCTTACTAAATCCACGAAGGGCATTGCCATGGCCTTGAGCGCCCGGGTCCCACACGCGTCCGGCCAGATCGCCGTCGGCGGTGCCGGGGTTGGTGAAGTACTGGCCCAGACCATAAAAATTTTTTATCTGAGGCGAATTGACAGTCAGGCCTTTCCAATCGCCTTGCATGTTTAAGGGACAGAAGTCGCCTAAGTTCCAAGCTTGTTTCTTATCCAAGATGCTGACGCAAAGAGTTTTGGTGTCGACCTTGAGAGTGTAAACGGCGTTGCTGATGGTGTTGCCATTTTGTTCTAAGGCATTGTCCAAAG
>JAHFAA010000020.1:4612-16597 GCA_023250775.1 Bdellovibrionales bacterium | reverse complement strand
AGTTCCCGCACCATTTGCTTATCAACCCCACAAAGTTGAATATGTTGATCCGAGTACCGGCAAGGCCAGTCGAATCACGGTCGTACCAATGGATGAAGTGTTGAGTTACCAAAATGGCTACGGCACCATGGGTACCGACATCATCGACCAAAAAATAGCCCCCTTTGAAGATCCTGCGCACCCAAGTCTCGTTCTCCTCGCTCACGACGGTGACAACGCCTGGGGCGGCGGCAATTCCTATTATCACGAATCAGTACCAGGGCTGGCAAACCAGGCCGCTATGCACGGCCACAAGATGACCACCATTGAGCAGTTTCTCAGCGATCATCCTGTTGCAGAATCTGATCTTATTCACATTGAAGAAGGCGGCTGGGTGAATCCCGAAGGTGATTGGGGTGATCCACAATTTGTAAAATGGCTTTATCCTCCGGCGCGTTCGCCTCGCGATCCCGGATTTAATCCCAACGACCCTCGTACACGCATCGACATCGAAAATGGTTTTTCAAGCTCATGGCGTTCCTGGGCCGTAGTCGTCGCGGGCGCAAATTTGTGCGAAACCGGTGAGCAGATTCGTGGCTCCGCTGATCCTGATGTGGAGAAATCCTGGCATTTTTATCTGGGGGGACTCGACAGCGGATTTCTGTATTACGGCGACTCCCTTGACGACGAAGTCAAACAATCATTGGCCTTAAACGAGGCCTTACCTTACGCCAAGAAAGCAATTGGCGATGGCCAACTTGATCGAACGCCTCCCACTATTTTTCACCCACAACGCTGGCCTTATAATCCAGGTGGTATCGGCTGGGGTGTGACCACTGGTTATCGACCAGTGGGATTTAATGGTGCTCCAGCTTATGAAAAAGATTTTTATGTTTGGACTTTGGTCTTCGACGTTTCTGGAATTCGAAACGTGAAGCTTAAATTTCGTGTCAGCAACACTGGCGTCAATGCCATTGGGGATCATGATAATGAAACCTACGCGGGCGGGCCTTCGGTTGGTGCGTGGATGACACAAGAGATGAACAAAAAAATCATCGACACAAAATTCGCCGGTGATCCTCCTAACGGAAATCTTAACTACTTTATCTTGCCACAATTCATCGCTGATCATTATTGGGCCAAGATTCGTGGATATGATCAGGTGCTCATCGACTATTATGTTGAGGCGGAAGACCTCAAGGGCAACCTCTCTCGGTCGGAGATCTACCATGTGTGGGTGGGAAAGAACTAATTCTCGCTAGGAACGCATCTGCAGGAATTGGTCGAGCGCTGATCGAACATTATCACAAATCTCATTTGCCCGAACGACACTCTCTTGCTCAAGCTCACGTCGTTGCAGTGGAGAGATCCCGCAGCAGCGAATTTCTCCACCCAAGTCAGTTCTCACCAATTTCTGAATAATCGTTAACATGCGATAAGAGCCACGCTCAATAGTGCTCGCATCACGAAAGTTGAGGACCACAAAACGCGGGGTCTGATTTTGAATCTCTCCATAGAGATTCGCCAGCTGATCCTCGGCCGCATTATCAAGTGGGCCGACGAACGAGACCGCCATAAACTCTCCCTTGCTGGCCACAAGATACTGAAATTTATCCTCCAATCGAACCTCCGATATTTTATGTTAACCGTGACCATCTTCTGCCCCTAGTGCCCCTCTAACCTCACCAAAATTCATTCTAAATAATTTTAAAAAATCAGGAAAAAATGACTCACAAAAGTGGCAATCCATCTTTCGTGCCTAAGCATCAGGAGACTGACTAATCTTTAGACAGCCGTTTTATGCTTGGCTCCTTTTTCCCTTGGGTTATCGCCTATCTTAGCCGCCTAATCCTGGCACCAGGCCTGCACTAGATTCACTGTAGCTGAGAGGTATTTTATGAAAATATGCGCTTTAATTCTTTTGCTTCTGCTGGCAAGTACCACTGCCTGGTCAACTGTTCCAGAAATTGAATGCCAGACTAATCACCGAAGTGGCCAATTCCTGCAATTTAACGATGCTCAATTGGTGATTAATATAAATCGTCAAAGTACGACCTCGCGAAAAATTGCTTCATCGACCATTACTTTTGAAAATTTACGTACCAAATGGAACGGAGCAAGCGTAGAAAAGGTCGGCTATTTCGAAAACTACAAACACACTATTCATATTGAGAATGTGAATCATTTGAATGATGTGAATGATTATATTTCGATTCGCTCACAAGAAGGGCACGAAATGATTTATCCTTTGAATTGCCAGCGCGCCAACTAGACAGTCTTTATTCGACAATTACCCCGAAGCATTCATGCAAACTTCTAAGTGAAGCTGGGCCAAATCCAGACGGTAATAAAGCCGATTCATAAGGACCAATTGCCTCACAAGTTCCTTGTCGTGTAATTTCTAAGCAACCATCGGCCACCGTAATGGAAGAAAAGCGTTTGCTATTATCATCCAACTCAAAGGCCCCGCCTTTCTGAAGAGAAAAACTGGAGGCCTTAAAATCTCGATGACTTGCCAGAGAGGTCACTCCGCCAGCGAAAATATTTTTCTTATGCTGAAAATAGCTCAGGGTGTTTTTTTTATCCTCAAAACAGATCACTGCTCGTGCGTGGTTGACATGCAACTCTCGTCCGCGATTCCAATCCCATACCCTATAAGTCAGACCACAGCTTTGCTGAATCTCGATCAGCGTAATATTTTTTCCAACCGCATGCAAACTCCCCGCAGGCACAAAAAAGAAATCGCCAACTTGTACGGGATAGTAATTCATCATGTTGCTCGGGTCAGACTTCTGTTCGATCACTTGAAAAAATTGCTGCTGAGTCACACCTTTTTTTGTTCCTAAAAAAATGCCGGCCTCTTCACCGGCCTTAACCACTGCCCAACATTCTGTTTTCCCCTTTGATCGGGCGACCTTTTTTGCATAAGCATCATCGGGATGAACCTGCACTGACAGATATTCAGAGGTATCAAGAAATTTGATCAAGTAGGGAATTTGGTGATCACTGGCCAAGGTTGTAATGGCCTCACCACTATAAATTGATGGGCCCTCTTGCAGCAGAGAAACTTCCCACGCCTCTCCAATGCCTGGCGAAGGCGGATGACCAAGCCGTTTCCCCCCCCACGGTCGGGCATGATAGGAGGCCTGTAACTTCATAATGGGCACTAACTTCTGCATCTGCCATAAAACCTTTGCTATGGCCCGGATATCCCGATCTCCAAGGCGTTCTTGTAAAAGTATAATCCTTTGAAATTACTAACTCAAGGCCGGCATACATTTTGTCTTACTTGGCAATCCTGAATTGGCCCTAGAATGGTTCGAATGACCTCTATTAAGGCCCCACTTCTACCTTTACCTAATGTGGTGTTTTTTCCAAAGACCGCGCTCCCATTGTTTGTGGATGCTCCGGCCTATGGACGAATGATTCGCGACTGCGCTCTTCAAGGACTGCCCGTCACTATTTCCATGGCCCATATTTTCAACCTTCCTCGCGATCAAAAGGGAACGGTTCACCAGCAGTTGCGACCGACCACGATAGGATGCCTGGGGATTCCCTACATCCTAGATGAATTCCCGGATGGGGGTCTAAAAGTTCTTATTAAAGGTATTGCACGCACTCGCCTCGTCTCTCTGGCGCAAAACCTCCCTAGTCCGATTTATAATGTAGAAATCTTAGAAGACTCTCATTCTGAAGTTGGCAATCTCAGTGGTCAGCTCACCCACATCAATAATATTTTGGAAAGCTGGGTCAATAAACACGTACCAAACTCAGTCGAGCGTGAGGCCTTTTTGAAAAGTCTGGAAACGGCTGAACACATCACCAATTATGTTTCGATGCTCTTGATTCGAGATTGCGAGGTTCGACAGGCATTACTGGAAACTGACTCTCTCCGCGATCGCATCCACCTTCTCGGGGCCCTTCTCAGAGAGGGCATTCCCTTGCAAGAAAATCGCGACGTCGTGGGCGCCATCAAAAAGTTTGAGACACTAGAGAAATTGACAGGTACCGCTAATTAAAAAATATCCAGAACAAGATTAATCAGGGTCAACCCAAAGCCAGAGAAAACTGGGATAGTGAAGTTATCATCAATCTTAAAATAAGAAAGAAGTTCTGATAAGGCCCCGATCATGCCGCCCAACAGAGCAAAAATAAGCAAGCGATAGTCGGCGTGGGAATATACCAGCCCGTAGATAAGACAGATAATATAGCAGGTTACAAATCCCGCCAGAGAGCCTTGTAAACTTTTATTAGGAAGAAGCTTGTCCTTCCCAAAATGAATTCCAATGTAGGAAGAAATGGGATCTGCAAAAACCAGAAAAATGATAGATAAGACGGCCAAACGTTGAGGGAACAAGTACAGACTCAAGGCCACGCCTATGGCGTAGTAAGGAAATCCAGAAATGGTGTTTTTTTCCGATTCCCGCATCACCGGTCTCATCACTGATAAGGCCATTCTATTTAGTCTGGGATATCGAAGTCGCATGGATTCTAAAATCAGCGCCAGACAACCTAAGGCCATGAGAATATTGGCAGTTTTAAAGACATTTTGACCGTTGAGGAAAAAAATGTACAGGCCACAAAGCCCACTTCCCATATGCCAGGCCTTTCTCATGAGATGGATGTCGTTTCTTAGACGAAAGGGAACGAATTCGATATTTGTGCCTTGTGCAAACATCACAACTCCTTAATTAATTCAATGCCTTAAGGGCTAAAATGAGCATGACTGCGGAAAGCTTAGCAGTGTCTAGGAAAAAGAGCAAACGCTCTATCTTTTTTACTCCACTTTTAAAAAGTTAAGTTGGAAAAAAGTTATAGAAACCCAACAATTATATTTAGTTACAAGAATCAAAAGGCCTCATATAATAATATGAGCAAGGGTAATACGAGATCGTCCCGTTTTGGCAAAGTGGCCTGGGAGGGCGTTTTGAATTCCCAAATGGGAAAGGGCAATAGCATGGAATCCCCGTTTGATTTCACTGCCAAACTTGGCGTCCAGAGAAGGTGTAAAATCTGGGCCATTGGTGGTGGCAAAGGTGGCGTAGGCAAAAGCCTTGTCACGGCGAATCTTGCGATTTGCTTGGCCCTCATGGGCCATAAAGTCGTGGCCATCGACCTTGATTTGGGTGGAGCCAACTTGCACACCTGTCTGGGCGTCAGCATTCCTGAAAAAACCCTGTCAGATTTTTTGAATAAAAAAGTCACTAATCCTTGTGACCTCATGACAAAAACAGCAATTCAAAATCTGTGGCTGATCAGTGGTGCTCAAGATGACATGGGAATCGCGAACCTAAAGCAAATGCATAAGGCAAAAATCCTCTCTCACCTGGATGAATTAGGAGCAGACTTTATTCTCTTTGACTTGGGTGCAGGAACAACTTTTAACACTCTCGATTTTTTTATCGTGGCAGACCAGGGCATATTGATCACTCTTCCTGAGCCGACCTCCATTGAAAATACCTATCGATTCATCAAATCGGTTTTTCATCGCAAGCTGAAATTGGCAGAAGAGCTGCTGGAAATTGGCCCCTTAATTGACAAGGCCTTGAATGCCCGCATTTCGGACAACTCGACTCCTGCTGATTTGGTTCATCGGGTGATTGAAATTAATCCACAAATTGGACAAAAGCTTCAATATGAAATTAACAAGCTTAAGCCGAAGCTGATTTTAAATCAGGTCCGAACGCAAGCCGATGTTGATATTGGTCATTCCATGAAAATCATCTGTCGCAAATATTTCGGAATTGATCTCGAATATACCGGTCACCTTGATTACGATGCCACGGTTTGGCAGAGTGTGAAGAAACGTCGTCCTCTGCTACTGGAATTTCCGAACTCCGGACTGGTCCATAATTTTGATCGTATCGTCCATAAACTTTTAGGGGCAGGATAATTTTTCATGTTGGAACAAAAACGAGAAAAAAATTATTACGAAATTTTAGAGGTGTCGACCAACGCTGCTCCCAGTGAGGTGTACGAAGGCTACATTCGCGCCAAGAACGCCTATTCTCAAGACAGCTTGGCGCTCTATTCTCTAATGACAAAGGATGAATGTGAAAACATTCTTCTTCTGATTGAGGAAGCCTATTCCATTATCTCTGACCCTAATAAACGCCAACAGTATGATGAGGCCCGTGGTATTTCCAATCGATACAACGCTTTCGAGGCCGGCCCGCGCCCCTATCAAGATCAGATGTCCACTCGCTCCAACACCACGGTCACTCAGGGTAGTAACTATAGCAATGTTGAGGAAATGAAACCTGGCTCAGCAAGCTCCATCACAAAAATCGTCGCCAATAACAAGTATCAGCTTGAATATTCTAAAGACTCCGATATGGAGCAATTTATCGAGCAAAATACTGAGTGGACAGGTGAAGCCTTACGCAAAATTCGCGAATACAAAAAAGTTTCTCTCGACCGTCTGTCAGAGTTGACCAAAGTTTCCCGCACCTATTTGGCGTGCTTGGAAACAGAAGAAGTTAATAAGTTACCGGCCATCGTTTACATTCGAGGCTTCGTTTATACCTATGCAAAATGCTTAAAGCTCAATCCCGACCTCGTGGCCAACTCCTTTATTCTGCGCCTACGAAAAATGAAAGGCATAAAATAGTTTTCCGAAACTCCCAGGAATCTTGTGGAAGACGATGAAAGTGAAAACATTCTGGAGATTCTTATTACTGACGAGGATCGCCAGCAGTTTCGTCGTCTCGATCAATGTCTGACGGAACGATTCCCTGAAATCCACCGCAGTTTGCTGAAAAAGCTTTTTGAAGATGATTTAGTTGAAATCACAAATAGTCCCGACCAGAAGATCAAACTCACACTGAGTAAAATGCCACCAACAGGCACGGCGATTGCCATTCACCTCCCACCTCCCACTCCGACAGACACTCCGGCAGAAAATATTCCGCTCGATATCCTCTATGAAGATGAGGATGTCATTTTTATTAATAAAGCAGCGGGAATGGTGGTCCACCCGGCCCCAGGCCATATGACAGGAACTCTGGTCAATGCCCTTCTTTTTCACTGTCGCGACCTCAAAGGCATTGGGCAAGAACTGCGCCCCGGCATTGTGCATCGTCTCGATATGGGAACGACCGGAGTCATGGTCGCGGCAAAGGGGCAAAAGGCCCACGAGCAGTTGTGCTTGGATTTCTCGAAACATAATATTGAGCGATACTACGAGTCACTTATTCCCATAAACCACGAAATCCCTATGGCCGGGGTCCTCGAAGGTCCCATTGGGCGCCATCCCCAAAACCGCTTAAAAATGGCCATCAACAATCAGGGCAGGGCCGCAAAAACCTATTACAAAGTTCTCCAAAATTTTAAGAACCTGGCCCACTTAGAACTGAAACTCGAAACGGGACGCACTCATCAAATTCGAGTTCACCTGGCCTCACTCCTTCACACACCTGTTTTAAATGATTCGCTCTATGGCAATCCAGGGGAACATCAGCGTCGGGTTGGACCGGTGATCGGAAAAATTATTGAGGGATATCCTCACCCATTTCTGCACGCCAAAGTTCTAGGAGTGCAACATCCCATTTCAAAAAAAATGCTTAGGTTTGAAGTCCCAGCACCAAAAATTTTTCAAGATATTCTTGCGGAGGCCAGAAAACTTGGCGCACAATGATGCTCTCATGACAACACATCCTTTACCCTTGTTACAACAGCGCACGCCCTATGGACTCTTCGAGGTTTATACTTCAGATGAAGCCGTTTCTCAGATTGATTATCTTCAAGTTAGCCAAATTCATAGTGCCGAAGTCATTCCTTACCGCCCCTCACAAAGCTCTGGTGAAATTGCGGTCTTGCGCGCCGATGGACTTATCTACTTTCATGCTGACATCAGCACCTCTCCAAGACCTAATCTTCTAATTAAAACTGCCGACTGTGTGCCCATTTTTCTCGGCTCAAAACACGGCTGCGCCATGTTGCATGCAGGATGGCGTGGACTCCATCAAAAAATTCTTCATCACCCTCTGATTAAACAGCTGCAGCCTGACTATGCGTTTATCGGGCCGCATATCTGCGAGCGATGTTATCAAGTTGGCCCTGAGTTCCAAGATCATTTCCCAAACAGTCCAGGTCTCAAAAAGAAAAACGATCAGTGGTTTTTTGGATTACAAGCTGAGGCAATCTTTCAGATTCAACAATTGTCTGCTAAAATTCAAATAGAGCATTCTGACCTATGTACTTTCTGCGACAAACGGCTCCATAGCTATCGTCGCGGTAATAATAAACAGCGTAATTATAATATTTTTCGATATACCTTTTAATCATTTGCACGAGGAAAATTCATGGAAAGCACCAACAAAAAATCAATCATTCAAGGCGGTAACACCAACACCCACGCAGCGGTCGTTCTTCTTGGAAGCGCCATGATCGCCACGGCGATCTATCTTATTCAACATTATTTTTCCGTCATCTACCCCACTGGTCTCGGCGGTGGCAGCATCTGTAACTTCAATAGTTTTTTCAACTGTGATGCCGCAACCCATTCAAAAATAAGTAATCTTTTCGGTGTACCCATTGGCGTTTTCGGAATGTTGATTGGGGTTTTTCTGTTATCCAACTATCTCTTCCGCAGCCTTCTTATTGAAGGAACTCTTTACTTCACCCTTCTCTTAAACGTTGCTGGCTGTGTTGCCTTGGCCCTCTATTCACTCATTGCCTTAGGTTCCCTTTGCCCATTTTGTACTCTGTATTATATTTTATCTATTCTCACGTTCCTGCTTTTTTATTTTAAGACTGACTACAAATCTCCCTCGATTAAAGTACTCGTACTCTTTGGAGTATTTCAATTAGTTATCGCGGGCGGTTTTTATATTTATGATCAATCCCTAAAAAAAGAACAATCGTTAATTGCTGATTCACTGATTAAAGATTTTGATAGCTACGTTAATTTAGGAAATCCCAAAACTCCGTCACCTCATCGTATCGCCAGCGCCACCGCCAATTTTGAAGAGGCCCCTTTACGTCTTTCTATTTTTAGCGACTTTCAGTGCCCCGCCTGTCGGGCCTTGTCAGAACTCATGGGACCGCTCACGCGCAAATATAAGGGAAAGATCAATATTCAATATTATTTCTATCCCCTGTCTTCCGATTGTAATCCCCAGATGACTCATTCTGCTCATCCCTACGCTTGTGATGCCGCCTACCTTGCCTCTTGCTCAGGCGAGAAATTCCCAGAGGTACACGACAAAATCTTTTCTCATCAAGAAGAAATCTCACCCGCATGGCTAAAAAAATACGCAGCCGACCTAGGTATTACTGATTGTATTAATAATCCAGAGACCAAGAAAAAAGTTGTCGATCTTGTCAGTATTGGCAACTCATTTAATGTACAATCAACACCAACCCTTCTTCTCAATGGTGTAAAAATCGAAGGCGTTCTCCCACTCAATCAAATCTTCATTTTGTGTGATGAACTCCTTCAAAGAAATGCCCGTGGATCTAAATAAAAATAAACTTTCTGAGGCACTTTTAAAAACTTCAGTTGGTCATGCCACGCCTGAGGGGTGGCATTTGCTTCATCCTATTGTAGAAACTCATTTCCATCTAGATTATCTCAAGCAAGGCACTGCTGAAGAAATCATGTCTTATAATCGTTCAATTGGTGTTACGAAGGCGATGACCATTAGTGTGAGCGCCTCAAATATTGCAGAAGTCCTCCCGTTGGCCATGGCCCACGACAATCTTTTCACAACACAGGGTATTCATCCCCATCACGCCAAAGAATGGAATGATGAACTCGCCAACATTATCAAAAAAAATTCACCTCACCCCAAGGTGGTGGCGATTGGTGAAGTCGGTCTTGATTATTTTTACAATCACTCTCCCGTCGATGTGCAACAACAAGTTTTTCGGCGCCAGCTGGAATTGTCGATTGAGCTTGATCTTCCTGTTATCATCCACTCGCGTGAGGCCGATGCCGACACCATCGCGATTTTGAGTGAGTTCATGCCGAATTTAAAACGCAAAGGTGTAATTCACTCCTTCACATCTGGAATACCTCTGCTTGAATTTGCTCTCAAAAACGATTTTTATATTGGATTTAATGGCATTATTACTTTTAAAAGTGCCGACAATGTTCGCTTGGGGCTGACCCATACCCCCATTGAAAAAATTCTTCTCGAAACTGATGCGCCCTTCCTAACTCCTATGCCCTTTCGAGGAAAAGAAAATGCGCCTTTTTATCTACCTTTTGTGGCCGAAAGCATGGCCCTGCACAAAAAAATTTCACCATCGACTCTTTTGAGCCAAATTTACAACAATTCACACGCTTTATTTCACAAACTGTAAATTATTTTTCTTCGTCAGATTGATTGTCTTTGAGGCCCTCGAGCATCCGCGCCATGGTATAGGTGAGAGCTGCCGCATTTTTCTTTTCGTGCTTTGTTTTCTTTTCTTCCTGCGGTTTTTCAACGGGTGCAGCAGGCGTTTCTGCATTCTCAACTTTTTTCTCGGGCAAATATTCTGTATAGGTAGGAAGTTCGTTTTTATACAAAACACAATCGAGATGTCTGATCATGCCTGTCCAGCGTCCGGGAGTACGATCAGAAGCGATGGCCTTCGCAACGGAATTCATCTTCGAATCCATCATATCAATCAGATGAACCAAGTAGGCCTCTGCCGTCTGCGGTACCTTAGGTGAACCATAAGCAATTTCACCGTGATGTGAAACGACAATATGTTTTAACTGAATTTTGATTGAGTTGGGAAATCCACGGATCTTACTGGCAAAATGGTCAACCAGTTCGGTGGCCTTAATTAAGTGTCCAATCAGTTTGCCCTCATCGGTGTAGTCCACCAAAGGCCCTTCACTCAATTCATAAATTTTACACAGGTCATGCAACACAGCTCCTGCCACAACATAGTTGCGATTGACTTTATATTGAGAAGACAGATGCGCGGCCAAACGTGTGCATGAAAGAACGTGCTCAAGTAACCCGGATTCGTAGGCATGATGAATACTCTTGCCGGCATACCAGCTTTTCAAACGACGCGCGATTTCGGCGTCAAAAAGAATATTCTGGAGAAGATCTCGGATATAAACGTCGTCTAAATCCGCGACGAGTTTAAGCAACTCTTCCATCATAAGATCGGCGCTGCCCGTCGATTTTGGAGTAAAATCGCTTTTGTCGACTTCTCGATGATCAATTTTACCAATATTACTGATAATAAGCTGGAGACGACCTTGAAAATGGTTAATCTTGCCAGTGACTCTTACGTAATCACCGCGCTCAATAACATCAGCTACGTCTTGCGCGTTGTGCCACTTGCGGGCCTCTAAATCACCTGTGGCATCAGCTAAAACCACGTTGAGATAATTTTTTCCGTCCTTGGCCTCCATTACCGCTATGTGTTTAACGAGAAAGAATGAATCAACATCGTCTTTGACGTTTAAATCCGCCACAAATTGCTCTTTCACGATCTTCCTCCGGCCCAGGATGAGTAATCTGGCATCATACCCGATGGGCCCAAAATGTCTACCCAAGCTGGAACGGTTGTGGCATATTTTTGAGCACTAAAAAACCATTCTTTTACGGAGTATGAACCATGCCAAAATTTAGGGTTGGAATAAACGGTGTAGGCCGAATTGGAAGAACAATTTTACGTGAATATTTATCCCGCAAAGTTACTGACTTTGAAGTAGTCGCAGTTAACGACCTTGGGGATTTGAATGTTCATACTCACCTGCTCAAATTTGATTCAGTCCATGGCACTTTTCCTGGTGAAGTGAAATATGAAAATGGCAACCTTCACATCGATGGCAAAACCATAAAATTCCACTCCTTCAAAGATCCATCTCAAATCCCCTGGGCCGAGAGTAAAGTTGATATCGTCATTGATAGCACTGGTATTTTTAAGGACAAGGAAGGTCTTGGACTGCATCGCCGAGGCACTGTTCAAAAAGTTATTATGTGTGCTCCCGGCAAATGCCTCGATGGAACCTTCGTCATGGGAATCAACCACCAAAACTACGATTCAAAAAAACAT
>JAHFAA010000020.1:0-4602 GCA_023250775.1 Bdellovibrionales bacterium | reverse complement strand
ACGCCAGCTGCACCACAAACTGCCTCGCGCCTGTGGCGAAAATTCTCAATGATCGTTGGGGAATTGAAACTGGTTTTATGCTTACGATTCATGCCTATACTTCTGATCAAACTTTGCTCGACGGTTATCATTCAGACGTTCGTCGCGGCCGCGCAGCCAGTCTGTCCATGATCCCCACAACTACAGGTGCCGCCAAATCCGTGGGCGAAGTTATTCCCGAACTAAAAGGCAAGCTTGACGGTTACTCCGTTCGCGTGCCAACTCCAGACGTCTCGATGGTAGACTTCACCGCCCTCCTGAAAAAACCTGCAAGCAAGGATCAAATCAATTCAGCCATGCAAGAAGCTTCAGAAGGCGCGCTCAAGGGAATTTTGGGCTATAACAATCTTGAACTTGTTTCCCAAGATTTCATTCGCAATCGTAACTCATCTATCTTTGATGCCACTCTGACGAACGTCATCGGCAATATGGTGAAAGTGGCTTCCTGGTACGACAATGAAATTGGCTTTTCTAATCGCGTAATTGATTTGGCCTCATATATTGGAGCAAAACTGTAATGGCGATTAAATTTGTTGATGAAGTTGATTTAAAGGGTAAAACCGTCTTAGCGCGTTTTGATTTTAATGTGCCACTCGACAAGGCTGACACAAGTAAGATCACGGATACGACTCGTATTGACGAGGCCCTGCCAACAATAAATCTTCTACTCAAAATGGGCGTCAAAAAATTAATCATGATGAGTCACTTAGGGAGACCGAAAGGGCCTGAGAAGAAATTTTCTCTTCTGCCTGTGGCGACCTATCTGGCGCAAAAACTAGAAGAGGAAGTTGTCCTGACTGAATCTGCAACCGACGCTGGAATTAAAACGCTGTTGACCCTTAGCCATCCCCGAATCATTTTGCTTGAAAATTTGCGTTTTCATAAAGAAGAAGAAGGTAATGATCCAGTCTTCGCAAAAACGCTGGCAAGCTACGCTGAATACTATGTCAATGACGCCTTCGGAACGGCTCATCGTAAGCATGCCTCTACCTATGGGGTTGTTCAGCATTTTAAAAATAAAGCTCTGGCCGGTTTGCTTCTGCGAAGAGAAATTGAGGCCCTCGACAAAATTGTTCAGCATCCTCAGCACCCCTTTATGGCGGTCATGGGTGGCGCAAAGGTATCGGACAAAATCAAAATCATTGAGAATCTACTTTCCGAAGTTGATCAACTGTTAATTGGCGGGGCTATGGCCTACCCATTTTTGAGCGCCAAAGGAATTGGGATCGGAAAATCGCTATGCTCGGCCGATGATATAAAATTGGCCAAAGCTATTTTACAACTTCCTACCGGCCAAAAAATTGTGCTCCCAATCGATCACATCGTGAGTGCTTCTCTGGATGGAGAACCAGTGGTGACAACAACTGTTGAAATTGCCGACAACATGATTGGATTGGATATCGGACCAAACACCTTGAAAAAATTTAAAGAGTGTTTAAAAAATTGTAAAACGGCTTTATGGAATGGCCCCATGGGATATTTTGAAAATCCTAAGTTTGCCGTAGGAACTTTTGGAGTGGCCCGTATTCTCTCTGAGCTTCCCAATGCCTTCACTTTAGTTGGCGGTGGTGACTCTGTTAGTGCTATTAAACAGTCTGGCCTGGACAATAAAATTGGCCATGTCTCTACCGGTGGCGGTGCTAGTCTGGAATATATTGAGGAAGGTTCCCTGGTTGGCATCAACGCTCTTAAGTTTGGAGTTAACTAGAATGCGGTGCGCTTCACTTGCCAAAGTGCACCACTTTCCATTATGAATGTTGGCTTGTCTATTTTAAGGATCACCAAGATTTGAGGAAAAAATATGATTACATCGTTAATGATTTTACAGGCCTGTGTTGCGATTCTCCTGATCATCTGCGTTCTTCTCCAGTTCGGCAAAGGCGCTGAAGTTGGTCTAATGGGCGGCGGAGCTTCTGATGCCGTTCTGTCTGGTGCTCAACGTGGAAACATCCTCAGTAAAATCACGGCAGTACTGTCTGCCATTTTTCTTATCAATTCTCTCGTGCTTGCACGCCTACAATCCAATTACACTTCAAAATCACTTCTCGACAGCGAAAAACCGATAACTCGGCCACTCAATTCTGAGGCCAAGAAAGACGCTGTTCCAGCTGCTACCACCAATGCTCCAGCAACAACAGCACCGGCACCTGAAGCTGCTCCACAGGCGCCTGTAAAAAAATAGTTGTTTTGGTAAATCTAAGCAGCCTTTTTCTTAATTAGATCAACATCAGATTTTACTGATCCGTATTTATTTTCTTTTTCAAAAAGTTTGTGTTCCTGCTTGCTGACCGGAACTTTCTCTACCGGGATGACACGATGTGGTTGGCATGGGTCGAAATCGTCCTTAATACAAAAATGATTTTTCCCATTGAGAACAAGGTTTTTCACTTTTGTAGTGAACATGGTGAAAAGTTCTGGATCAATTTTCTTCCCAACCGAATTCGACATAATGGCCAAAGCATCCTCAGTGCTCAAAACTTCATGATAAGAACGCTTGGTGGTAATAGCATCAAAAAAATCTGCGATGGCCGTAATTCGGGCCATCATGTGGATGTTCTCTCCTAATACTTTATTAGGATACCCCGATCCATTAAAATTCTCATGATGCTCATAGATTATCCTTTCAATCGTGCTGAAATCTATTCCGGTCATAGCAATTTTATTTTGCTTAAACAGCTCTTTTCCGTACTCAGGATGTTTCTTGATAATATCAAAATCTTCATTGCTTAATTTATCCGGGTTATTAATTATCTGGGTAGAAATTTTCAATTTCCCGAGATCGTGCAAAAGCCCGCCCAAACCGGCAGTAACAATTTCCCCTCTTGAAGCATTGCTCTTGGCGGCCTGAAAGAGCGCCATCGAATACATCGCTACATTGATCGAATGGTCATAGGTATAGAAATCGTGAAAACTTAAATCGCCAATCATCTTCTGCACATCGCTGATATCTTTTCCCTTAATCACATGCACCATTGATTCTATCGATTCACGACATCCACTAATCGTGTCGTGAAGAAGCTCTGTGGTAAATTTTTTTTCAGAATCAAACAGAGTGGATAAATATTTAATGGCCGAATCTTTGATGACCTCAGTTTTTTTGGTATCAGATAAATTGGTATTGGTGGAAAGGCTTGATAAGTACAATTCCCGTTGCTCTTCTGAGACATAGAGCTGGTGATATTTTTCACGAAAAGCTTTCACATCCTCCTCGCCTAAGACCTGGCCCCGAGGAAAAATACGTACAAAATGTTCGCGCACATCATGAGTGGATGAATTCACGAAGAGATCAAAGAGCATCCTTGATCCCACAACGACAAATTCAAATGGAATAGAAAAATAACTCACATCTGACCCATTTTTTATCTAGCACTCCACACCTTCTTTTCGGCAGAAACTGAGAATGGCCAAAAAAAAGGGCCTAATGAAGTTAGGCCCTTAAAGAATCAAACTAAAAAAAATTATTCCTGACTAAAATGGAATGTCATCCGCAGTGAAGGTTGCATCGGGATTCATCTGATAATCTTTATCAAGAACACTTCCACCATTTGCGGCAGGTTGTGAAGCAGGACCTTCTTGACGTTGACTTGGTCTATCTGCAGAAGTTTGTGCTCCACGCTCACTATTGGCACCTAAAAACTGCACGCTTGTGGCGTTGATTTCTGTCATATAACGCTTCTGGCCTTCTTTGTCGTCCCATGAACGAGTTTGAATACGGCCTTCGAGAAAACATTGACGGCCTTTGGCCAAATATTGATTACATAACTCGCCAAGTTTACCCCACACCACAATCCGGTGCCATTCGGTGCGCTCTTGCTTTTGCCCACTCTTGTCCAGCCAGTTTTCTGAAGTGGCCAACGAGAAGCTACAAACCGCAGAACCATTTGGGGTGTATTTCAATTCTGGATCCTGGCCCAGACGGCCGAGTAAAATTACCTTATTCACACTCATAAATTCCTCCGATGGATAGAGCAAATCATGCCCCAGACATTTTTCTTTTACAATCTGAAGTTTTCTTGTCGGACAAAGGAGATGCAAAGGCCGGTGCCCTTCATGGAAGATAACTCCCTGAAATAACGCGTCCTATCGGATGGGATGAGAAGTTTTAGGCGGTTCAGCAGTATTTTTTTTATTTTGCCAAAAATTACTTACCAATTGGCGTGCCATCTTTACATCCCGCTTGTACCAAGTGGCATCAAAACCACAGTGAGGACAGGGCACATCACGCTTAAATAGCAGACGCCGAGCACCTTCAAATCCGGCCCATACTATAAAAGGCCACACCAGGGCATAGGCCTCCATTTGAGCAAAAGTCAGGGTGACTAAAACAAAAGAAACCATTCCTATCTGCAGGTAGTTCATGGGCGAGAGTCGGGAGCGATAAGAGACCTGCCTCTCCATGCGACAGAGGGGACAGAAAAAATCGAATGCAGGATTCTTCACCCGATAGACACGCTTGTCGATCGAGGGATGGATATTTAAGGCTTCAGTTTTTTTCTTCAAGTAATCACTCTCCGCTTTTAATTATAGGTGTGCATGTTAAGTTCACAACACGGGAGCAAAATT
>JAHFAA010000368.1 GCA_023250775.1 Bdellovibrionales bacterium | reverse complement strand
TCCCACCCCACCTGCCGTGGGTGCGGAGCTTTTTTTAATTTCCTCGCGTGATCTTGATTTGAAAGCGGTCAAGCCGGCCAGTCTGCCATCCCATGTGATGTCGTTGACCATGACGGCCAAACTTACGGCCGCGGAACTTGGCCTTTCGACGAGTTTGGGAGAAAAAACTTATCCCGTTCAAATTGATACGGCGCGAGTGCCAAAAGATTTCGGCGTTATTTTAAGTGATCTGTTTATTCAATCAGGGGAGCACCCTTTTCAGATTCAGAAAGTAGAATTACTGACTGAAAGTGCGCGCGATAGCATTTTTATTCCGCCTTCAAAATTGAAAAGTATTAAGAATGATTTTTATAGTGAGTTGGCCCAGAACTTTAAGCTGCAGCGGCAAACTGTTTCCGCACGGGCGCTTGAAGTTCCAACTGTGACCGACATTTTTCCATGGCCACAGAATTTGACGACACCAATCAGTCGTCAAAAACTTTCTCCCACGGGTTCGTTGCCCTTTTTATCGGCCATTCCGGCAGGCACAGATTCGTTGCCGCGTTTGGGAAATTATTATGTCTTGCCCCTTCGCCCCGTTGTCCTCGATCCTGGGTATTATCAGGAACTGGAAAAGTTCATCTCAGACAATAGTGACAAGCAGCTTTTGATCGGCCTCAATAATTTAGGCCAGGTTGCTCTGAGTAAGGGCTTGGCAAAACGCTTCCCCAATATTTGTTTCTTTTTAGATTTCTTTTGTTACGTCGCCAATAGTGCTGCCGCCAGCTTTTATTTTTCCACCGTGCCACGTCTGCTTTTTGCCTATTCTTGGATTGAAGGTGACGGACAGAATCTTGCCAATCTCGTATCGGCACTTCCCTCAGCTCTCGTTGGCCGAGTTTTCTCTGTCGGCGCCGGGTTTCGTCCGCCACTTTTTGTCTCGCGTGTCTGCGTTCATCGCCACTCCTCGGGCGAATGCCCTCCGAACTGTACCAAACATCTGCGGCTTCCGATGCTGTCTGGGCGAAACAAGGGGCAGGCGGTGATTGAAGATTGCATGACCTATTTTTTTCTGACCAATGAGGAATAACATGTCAGAAAAATTGCCTGAGATATTTACGGTTCTCCTGGCGCAAAAAGATTTTGTCGATGAACTCAGCCGTGAACTTGTGCTCTTGAATATTCCTGTCTTGCTCAAGTCCGAATTACTTTTTTTTGTGGATCAAGAGGCCCTCAGTCAGGCCCGGCGTCAGCCGATTTGGGCACAGGACTTTTGGCGCGACTGTCATGTGATCGAATTCTCCTCGATTGCCAAGGCGCAACAGCAGTTAAAAAATCTTGCCAAGCGCTGGGTCCACGCCTCTCTCCATTGTCATCGCCGAGGGGAACTTATTTGCGAGGGGCTGCCCAGTATAAAAAGAAAACGCTTGGAAGCTTTCGCTCCTTTGGCCGATGGGCCTTTTGGCGTTTTTGGTTTGCTGAGCGAAAAAGAACTTTTTTACTGTCTGACACCACAAGCTCGCGTGCCTTTCGCCTTCCATGAATTTGTGGAAGACAAAAAAACACCTCCCTCCCGCGCCTATTTAAAATTGTGGGAAGTGTTTACAATTCATCGGCCTGATTTTGCGCGTGAGCTTTCGGGGAAAACCGTCTTTGATTTGGGCGCTTGCCCTGGCGGGTGGACATATGTCTTAAGTCAGCTTGGTGCCGAAGTGTATGCTTTTGATAAAGCGCCCCTGGAAGAACGGATTGCAAAATATCCTAAAGTTCATTATCGCCAAGAAAGTGCCTTCGGACTTGTGCCCTCAAGCGTGCCGAAACCGTTTGCCATTTTCTCAGACATTATTTGTTATCCCGCCCGCCTTTTTGAGTTAGTCGAGAAGTGGCGGGCCAGCGGTGTGCAAAATTTTGTCTGCACCATAAAATTTCAAAAAGAAACGGATTACGAAACAGTCGAGAAATTTCTCGCCATTTCCGGATCTGAGATTATCCATCTTCATCATAATAAACACGAGGCCACCTGGATTAAATTAGGTTAGAATTCCTGAGCAAATTTCGAAATCGGAGTTTTGACATGAATCTAATCGCCAGAATTGCCGTGCGTCTCGGCCGTTTTTCAGAGCGTTTTGTTCCTTCTGCTTTTTCCATTGCCGTCCTTCTCACTCTTGTCACAACCATCTTGGCCTTGATGGCCACGGATGCCACTCTTCCGCTGATCCTGCGCTCATGGGGAGATGGTTTTTGGTCGCTTCTCGCATTCGGAATGCGCATGGCCCTCGTCATGTTTACGGGATACATGCTGGCCGTGTCTCCTTGGGTTTCTCGCGTTCTCGAACGTCTGGCGTCTCTTCCACGTTCACCCCGTGGTGCTGTGGTTTTTATGGCCGTGGTTTCCATGGCCCTGGCCCTATTGAATTGGGGTTTGTCCATTGTTGGCAGTGCTGTGATGGTACGATTTCTTGCCAAGAGAAAGTTTGGGCCAAATCAGCGGCCCGCCGATTATCGACTCCTGGTTGCCACGGCCTATTTTGGTCTGGGCGCCACTTGGCATGCCGGTCTTTCCGCCAGTGCTCCCCTGATTGCCGCTACCGCCTCCGAACCAATCACGCAGAAATTTGGAGTTGTGACCATTGATCACACCATCTTTTCTTCTTTCAATATGTTGCTTGTGGCCGCGACGTTTGTTCTTCTCGCAATTTTATCGTGGTTTCTCCATCCCCGAGAGGAAGAAACGTTTGCTGTCGATCCTTCACGTGTGGATTTATTAAAAAGTTTTACCCCGCCCGAACGCCCGCGCACCATGACTATGGCGGCATGGCTTGATCACACACCCGTTTTGAATTTGATCGTCGGTCTGGCCGGTCTTCTCTATGTGGGGTTTCGTTTACATGAACAGGGTTGGCGCAAGATTGATATTGATCTGGTCAATTTTACTTTTTTCTCTCTTGCTGTGCTCTTTCATCGCACGCCGGCCAGTGTTCTCGCCGCCGCTGATGAGGCCGCCAGTGTGCTCTCGGGCATCGTGTTTCAGTTTCCGCTCTACGCCGGGATTTACGGAATTTTTCAAGGCACCGGGCTGACTGACATTGTCGGCGACTTTTTTGTTCGCCATGCTTCTGCTGCAACCTTTCCTGCTGTGATCTACTGGTACTCAGGTATCATCAATTATTTTGTTCCGAGCGGCGGTGCCAAGTGGACGATTGAGGCGCCTTATATTTTGGCGGCCGCCAAAAGCATGGGAGTCGATAACGCCAAAATTGTTCTGGCCTATGCCTGGGGCGATATGGCCACGGACTTGATTCAGCCTTTTTGGGCCTTACCACTTTTGGCCGTGGCCAAGCTGGAGTTCAAAGATATTCTCGGATATCTTTTGATCGCCTGCGCCGCCTATGTGGTTCTTGTATCGGCGGCGTTCTTAATATTTTTGTAACGGACTATTTTGAATCAGCGTCGATGAGCGCCAAGATGTCCTTGGTGTTCACCTTTTTGGCCCAGGCCTCGGCTGCAGCTAACGGACCTTGGATGTCGATGGTGATATTGAAGACTCCCAATTTCTTTTTGATTCCGTCGTTGTTGTACTTGGTTTCAATTTTAGAAAGTTTCTTGGTATCTTTCAGTGTTATAGGATCAAAATAAATTGAGACTTGTCCTTTCTCATCAGAGTCATTTTTTTTCTTAAGGGCAATCACACCTGGATTTTCAAACACGACAGCATCGGGATCAATGGCGGCATAGGGATTGGAGTTAAAGTGAATCGCTACAGTCATCGGTTCCTTCGGGCCTTCCATCTGCTTGGCCACGTTCTTTCCTTGCCTCGCCTGCATTTCTTGTCCAAGTTGCCCCATGGCGGCATAGTCGCCTTTTGCCATGGCCTCGGCATATTTTTTCTTGAATTCCTCTTCCGTTTTTTGCTGGTCCTCCTTGCCCTCTTTCTCGGCCTTACTTCCGAATTCTTGTCTCACACCTGAAGAAATGGGAAAAAATTTTCCACCACTGGCATTGCCGGAAGTGGGAAGTTGGAAATCTTCTTTGGTTCGTGTGTAGCCTTCTGGAGCGGCACCGAGCGCAGTCTCGGCGGCCACTAATTTCTTTTTGATGCCGGCAACTTCATCGCGTGCCAGGTCGTTATTATCTTCGGCGCGCAGGACAGGCGAAAGCAATAAAACAGCAAACAAAAAAGGCGCAAATTTTATCAAAGCGGATGACATAGGATCTCCTCATTAAAAAATACAAATGAGATGTCATTCTACAACAGGATGAAAAATTTATTAACTATTTTTACCAAAGAAACGGG
>JAHFAA010000019.1:9062-16916 GCA_023250775.1 Bdellovibrionales bacterium | reverse complement strand
TTTGGAAAAATCACGAACCATGAAATCAAAGATCTGATCGAGCAGATCATTATCAATGGCATAGATTTTGGCATTCTCGATTAAAAGCTGACCGTAGGCGACAAGAGTAAAGAGTTCTCCCAAGATCAGAAGAAAATCAAAATCCCTGGTCTGCTCTTTTCCCGGTCGGGCAAACATCAGCAGACGCTTTAGTCCTCTGATTTGTTTCTTGAAAATTTCAATATTGGGAAGAGAGATGCTGTTGTAGGCCAGGCGATAATCATGAAAGCGTATTTTTCCCAATCCTTTCGTGGGGCCTTGCTGAAAGAGAAACTGATCGTTGGCCGGGTCATTGCGTTTGGGAATTTGCGGAAAGCTACCAGGGTTAAAAAAATAATTTTGCATGAACTTCACGATCAGCGCCATATTCACGTGCACCGTTCCTTCAAGCTTAGGAAGAGCTCGGATATCTCGTGCCGCCGTTTCGAAGTACATATCTTTTTCAAATCCCTTGGCGGCAATCACATCCCAGAGCAAATTGATCACTTCTTCACCTTGAGTGGTCACTTTCATCTTCACCATAGGATTGTAAAGAAGATAACGTCGGTCTTCGCTGGAGGCCGAACGCATATAATCGGCGGCACGCAGGGCAAAGAGCTTCATGGCGACGGTACGGCAATAAGCATCGACAAAAAGTTGCTGAATATGAGGAAAGTCGGTCACAGCATGATGAAAAAGGTGGCGACCCGAGGCATGAGTAATCGCTTCATAAAAAGCATGAGTACACATGCCAATGGAGGCCCAGCCTAAATTAAATTTACACACATTGATGGTATTGAGTGAGGTGTCCCAGGCCTCGCGCCCACGGGAAAGAATGTCGGCCTGGGTGATGGGATAATCATGAAGGGCATATTCCGCAACGTAGTTTTGTGAGTTCACCACATTTTGGATGCACTCATATTTTTCATGCTGGGAATCCACCGCAAAAAAAACATAATCTTCTTCGGACTTTTCCATCTTCGCGAAAGTGGAAACCAGCGACGCCTTGTTGGCGTTGCCGATATAATATTTGCGTCCATCGGCCTTATAGGTTCCGTCGGCTTGAGGTTTGAGCATCATTTCGGTGGAATAAAGATCGGCGCCATGCTCCTTTTCCGAGAGACCGAAGGCAAAAATTCCCCCCTCCAAAAGCAGCTTCGCGGCCTTTTTTTTCACCGCCTCGTTCTTACTCATCCAAATCGGCCCGAGCCCCAACATGGATACCTGCCAGGTGTACCAGTAATTCAATCCGTAAAATCCCAGAATTTCGTTGAACTCACAGATTCGCCAAGTATCCCAGCGAGCATCGGACGCACCATAATTTGCAGGAGTCATTAGAGTTGAAAAAATTTTTTCTTTTTTTACAAAATCAAGAAAATCAGAATACCAAACACGCTCATGATCATCGCTCTTTAATTTCTTTTTCCCGCGAGATTCAAAAAATTCAATCGTCTTCAGCATAAGATCCCGCGACTTGGCGTCAGGATATTCACGCGTATGTTTTTTGGGATTGAGCAAGATCATGGATGGCCTCCTAATAATTTAGTGCCATCCATCTTATAGGTTTTATTCTCTTAGCTCAAAAAAATTATAAGGGATATTGCCCCGTAATATAGTTAACCAGGTGACGAATTTCGATCTCAGAATCCCTGGCCACCCATTTGGTTAGGTCGCCGATAGAGATCACACCGACCACAAGACCATTTTCAACCACTGGAAGATGGCGACACCTCGTTTCGGTGACAATGGACATGGCCTCTCGCACGCTCAGCGATGGTTTGACGACAAAAAAATCTGGTGTCATGACCTCGGAAACTAAGACTGAGGAAGCGTGTTTGCCCTCTCCCACGACTCGCACTAACACATCACGCTCGGTAAAAATACCAACTGGTCGATTGCCACCCTCGAGAACCAACACAGCACCAACATTTCGTGCCACCATGACATTGACGGCATCTTGAACTGTATCAGTTGGGGAAACGCTATAGACTGCATTCCCTTTATCGGCCAGAATTGCGCTTAAACTCGCGTACATAACCTGCCTCCTATTTAATTGATGATACCTATTTTGAGAGTCGGCGTTATCATGATTGAAGTCAATCGCTCGAATTGGACAAATCATCAACAAAAGATGTTCATGAGTGATTGTCGAACAAAATCCAATTCTTCCGTCTGACCAATTGACTCAGGATTGCGCAAAGCTCTTTTTTAAGAAAGTCGTGCATTTACCCGATAAGTGAGCTGGGTAGTTGTGACTTTTCCAGGATTAATTATGATGAAATTAATTGCATCTTTTTTGGCGCTTATGACTTTTCTCACTCTCGCGATAGCGGAGTCTCCGGAAGAACTATTTGGGGTGGAAGATTTCGCATCTTTCACGGCCCCCTCGAAAATGTGGGCAAAATCCGCTTTGCGAGAAACACAACTTCCCATCAAATACGGAAACACGGTCGAAGGCATTGGCAAATCGCAGCTCTTTTTACGATATGCCCAAGTGGAGTCGCCCTACCTGATCGGCAGTATTCATTATCATTCCTTTCCTTATAGTCATAATCCCAAAAATGATTCTCCCGAAGCTGTCAAAGCGGCCTTCATGAAAATGCATAAATTGTCATGGGTGGGAGAAAGAACAGTCGGCAATCATACCTGGATTTTTCAGAGTGCCGAAAGATCCGGCCCAAGATTTTTCCGCCTCTATTTTACCCGCGGTAAAAAATCCTATGCTGTGTCCACATCAATTTTAAGAAATGCCTATCTGGAAACCACACTGGCCGAATCAGAGTGGATTCAAATTAAAATTATGGAACGGCATTTAGAACAAGAGGAAATGATCAAAACGTCTCACCTTAATTTAGATAATTTTGAATGGTCGTTTTTTCCTACCGCGAATGCTGCCGGTGCGACCCCGTGCCCTCCGCCTACCGGAGCTGGTGGGCCTCCTGTGGGAACTTGTCCCACGGCAAGTTCTTGTATGGGCATGTTGCCTCCCGCTCAGATTGCCTGTCTCTCCAACATTGCCAGTTGCCAACAAAGTAATTTAGGAACGATGTTTAATTCCGCCAATGGGACGATCACTGGGCTACGAACAGATATCAACTGCGAAAGTAATAAATGGGGAACCAAAGTCGACGATATTAAAACTTGGGTGGACCAAAAAATCGCCGGACAAGAACCAAGGGTTGATCGTTTTTTAGGTCAAGTGGATCGCGCCATCGATGTGGCTGACCGTCTGACAGACCCCGTGCACATGGCCGGTGTCGCGGCCCTCGGGGCCATGGCCAGCACCTTGGCGACGGGAGCAATCGGTCTTGTGGCCCAAGGTATCGGCGAAGGACTTTCGTATTTGTACCGAGAACTCTCCGGTCAAAATGAAGAGGAGTTGATGCGTGCTCGCGCCGAGGCCTTCACCAAAGCAAAAGATGACTGGGAAAAATTGAACGGCGATCTCACCAAACTGGAAGAATCGATTGATACCTCAATTGAACTCTTTGAAGTCATCAAGGCCTCAGGTATGGGCCTGGAAGATTTCATGAAGAACGTGCAAGATCAACTGCGTAAGAAAAATCAAGAATCAAGCCGCCTGAAATTTAAAATCGATAAATTGCAAAAGGATTATGAACGCAACGAAAATGAGGCCACCATGCAGTGTCTGGTTGCCACTGATCAAAAGAAAAAAGATGCTGATGCCGAAATTACGCGTCTGACAGTCCTGACAGAGCAACTGACAAAATTTAAAGCGAAAAATAGTAACTTTGAATATGCCTGCCAGTCGATGTCTCGTGAAATTGGCAGCCTGCTGGCGAAAGAATCTGTAATTGAAAAGGCGCGCACCAACATGGGTCTATATTTTGCTGCTCATTTATGGGTGGAACAAAAAGAGGCCGCCAAAAAGGCCAAGGAGCTGCAAGACCTTGTGCCGATGGAAAGCTTTAAAAAGGAAAAAGAAGTGGCCCAGATGGAATTTTACACTCGCCTCTTTCCACCGGTTATCGATACAAAAGAACAGGAAGTCGTGAATTGTAAAAAGGTTCTTGCCAAACTTTCCAACAAATGTGCCGACCAATTTTTGGAATGGTATGACTACATTCCTTTTGTTCCCACAAAAGTGGCACCCTTAAATAAGTGCGCTGCCTTGGCCCTCGACGCCCATCTCCGCCCCAACATTGATACCACAGCGATGCGCAAGATTGAACCTTCGCACTACAGCTATTTCCTTGGCACCTACGCCAAAAATTTGCTGGCGAGCGGACAAATTTACAACAAAGTCGACGGCCCCTTTGAAGCAAAATGTGTTCGCCTAGCGGTTGATAATTATGCCGCTTATTCTGATCGCATGACCCAGGCCAAGGCCAATTATTCGGTTGATCTGGCCACCTGGAATCATCGCCTGGTCAGCTTCAACAGCTATTACAAAGAAACCTCAGACCAGATCAATACGATTAAAATTGAATCGGCTTGCGGCAATATTGCCACCACGGGTTGCTATGAGGGTGAGACCGATTGCGAAAAATTAAAAAATGATTCCTGCATCAAGAATATCAAAAGAATGACCTGCGCTCAGCATGAAGCTGGCGCCTGTCCTGTTCCAACGGTGGCGTGCCAAGACAGCAATGATCCAAGCGACTACTGCAAATATCAACGTGAGACTATCGGAAAATGTAAAAATTTTGAAAGAGAATGCAAGGCCTACGATTACCCTATGAGCTGTGACAAGTATTTTGAAAAAGAATGCCGTAAATATTGCGAAGATATCCTGCTCAAATGTAAAAGTTTTAGAAGCGAAGGTTATGCCAATGCCGAGGCATGCAACCAAAAACTTGCCCCGGAGGTCAGCAAATGTGAACAGGAGGAAAAAACCTGCTTTGACAGCAAAAGCAAATGTGTGAAAAGCTCTTTCACTAATGCCCGATTTCGTTTTGAACGTTTTAAAACCATGCGAAAATATCTGGATGAGAACTTATGTGAGAATTTTCCGAAATCGAGAGCTACCTTTCGCAGATAAAGAAACATGCGTCCTATTTTGTTTCACATTCCTTTGCCAGCTTTCAGCATTCCCATCTACAGCTATGGTCTGATGCTGATGCTCTCCATGATCGTAGGATGGTTTCTGGTGCTCGGCCTGGCCGAGCGGAATGGATTACCTAGAGAGACCATGTCGAACAATTTTATCGTGACGGCCATTGCGGCCATCCTGGGCGCGCGCTTCCTCTATGTCCTGACTAATTTAGACGAATTTAATTCATTCGGCGCCATGTTCGATCCGCGCCGAGGTCTTGTGGCCTATGGCGGATTTCTAGGAGGATTTCTCGGCTCATTTTTCTTTCTTCGTCGTTACAAACTCTCCCTCCTGACTTGGGGCGATGCTGTCGCCCCGGGGTTGGCCGCGGGACTCATGATCACTCGGATTGGTTGCTATCTCTTTGGCTGTGATTTTGGCAGACCATTGGGTGAACAGGCATGGCCCTTCTTAAAAACGCTCGGCACTTTCCCGCGTTGGTCGACGGAAATTCTAAAAGAGCTTGGGGGCGGTTCACCGGCATGGGCCCATCATGTTCGAGAACGAGGCCTTGCCGTTACGGCACAATTCTCGCTTCCAGTGCATCCCACCCAAATTTATGAATCTTTGGTGGGATTGGGATTGCTGATTTTCTTGCTTATCGCTCGTCGCAATCAGAAGTTTCACGGACAGATCTTATTTTTATTTATCTTCATGTATGGACTCTGCCGATACCTCTTGGAGATTTTGCGTGACGATGTTGATCGAGGTGCCATCCCCCTTTCTGTCCCGGCACACATTTTATTACCTCTCGGCCTCATGTTTTTCGCCATCGGTTACGCCATCGGATTTTCCAGAAGCATTGACAATATTCGGATACGACAACTCACTCGCGTCTTGGCCTTTTTTCCTGTTGTGTTCATGTTTTTTTCGTTGCTGCCCGGGCCTGCTGCTCTCTCAAACGAGGTGCAGTTCTCGACCTCGCAATTCATTGCCATCGTTAGCGCTTTCGCCGCTTCGATCGCTTATGCTATTTTTGTGAAAAAGAAGATGGCCTTATCATAAGACATTTTGGCCCAAGCAGTTTGGATGCAATCTTGCCATAATAAAGCACGAGCTTCGAACATTCTTCGGGATAGATGGGACAGAGGGCAGGACGTTTTGTTTCAACGGGCAACTCAAGAATGGTATAAAAAACCGCATTCTCATATTCAGCACTCTGATATTCACTACAATTAATTCCTTCATCCCAGGCCGCATTGATATAATCGCCAAAATCAAATTGACGAACTTGCACCCATTGATTGTTCAGACACTTTAGATAACGTCGATCCTGCTTGAATTTGGACTGCAAAATTTCAGACCAAAAATGCATCCCATGATAATTCGCCACCAAATCAGCATAGGATTTTATTCCGCCGACTGCACGGCCATAAACGCCATCTTCCGTGCTCTCACTTGTCGTCAAGACTTCATCCAGATTTGAACCGTCAGGCTTGAGATCGCCATAAAAGCGATGACCTTCATCGAAAAAATGTCCAAACTTATCAGTTCCAATCAACAATCTACCTTGATGAATCACATTACCAAAATTAAACAACGATTCTCCAATACTCATAAGCATGGTATTAAAAGGAGGAAGATTGCGATACACCGAATCTTTAAAAAACACGTGAAACTTGGCAACGTTTGCAGATGTATTGGCATAATCTTCAATCCGACCATAGAAGGGACTCAACAATTCAGCTCCCAAAACTCCCTCTAAAATGAGGGCATTGCAGGAAGAAATTTGATTGGCATTTCGAAGGGCCTTTTGAATTCGCTTATTCACCTCAAGATTTATGGCGGGAAAACCGCTGGGGAATATTTTATCACGAGGTGTGAATGAATCTATCTCGGCGCCATGGATCTTGGCCGCCAAAAGTAAAAAGACCAGGCCTGCGAGAATGATAACTCTCTTCATATCCATTTAGGCCACGTGCCGCAAAGTATCTGCAATAACTGTTCTGGCGGTCTTGCGAGAAACCAACCACGAAACACCCATCGTGATGAGGCACAGAACAAAAATACTGGTAATCCAGGTGGAGAACGCCAGGGAAATACGCACCGGCAAGGCGGCAGAAAGCATCCCTGCCTTAAAGCTAATTCCGGCGTGAGAAATCAATATCCCTAAAATCACTGTTACAATGAAGCCTGCGAGACATGAAAAGGCACCAATGAAAAGGCCTTCGGCAGAAAACATGAGAATGATATCCTCTCGACGAAAACCGATACTGCGCAAGGTTCCGATCTCTCGGATGCGCTCGTTAATGCTTTTCATCATGGTGTTGGCGACTGACATGGCGGCAATCACGGCAACCACACTCAAGAAGAGATTGCGGAAAGTGGTAAGAATTTCCATGCCACCTTTCGAGGTGGCGGCAATACTATGATCGATCCAACGAATGGCATCGAGATCCATATTTTGTTTTTTTGCCTCGGCCTTAAACTCACTGATGAAGGGCCAGATATCGTCATCACTTTTCAATAATACAGAAGTGCGGGAAACACGGTCGGTGTCGACGAGCTGCTGTGCCACGGGCATGGGCATGACCACAAAACGATCATTATATTCCCGCAGCTGAATATCCACCATTCCTCCCACGCGCACGTTAGCGGCATTGACTTGAATATGCTCTGTCGTGACGGAAAGCTGAACATTAGGATTTTGGCAGGAATACGGTCGCTCTTTATCGACTAAGGTCCCGTCGAAATTGTATTCAATCTGGGAATCATCTGGCAGATCGCAATCTAAGTGGCGGGCCAGGCCACTGCCAAGGAGGACGATCGGCCCATCGTAG
>JAHFAA010000019.1:6424-9052 GCA_023250775.1 Bdellovibrionales bacterium | reverse complement strand
CCCACTTCCAACGCTCCCCACGAAATTTGAGGCCATCTTGCACATCATACCCAAGCGCCGCAAACACCGTACTGACTCGACCATTGGAGATCAGGCCCATGAAAGAAAGAAAACGGACTGAGGCGGAGACTCTTTGGTTCTTCTCAAGAAAAGATTTTATGAAGGCTTGATCTTGCGCCGACAAGGTATAGGCCCAAGGGTCTTCAATGGTATGATTATTCCAGCCACTTTTTTCAATCACCACATGCCCGAGCATCCCGCGATGAATATAACGATCGTTCATTTCTTTAGAAATATCATTAATAAAGCCGTCGAAGAGCGAAACAGCAGAAAAACCGGCGGCAATCGCCAGCATGGTAGCAAGACTGTGACGCCAGTTGAGCACCACATTTCGAAACGCCAAAGTCAGCATGACACGGGTACGAGGACGGATCATCATTGCACCACCTACCGAACTAAATTATTCACATTAAAAATACTTGTGGGATGTGAGGCCTCACTGGGGTCTTTATAGCGAATGGTTGTCTCATTATTGGTGTTATAGGCATCTTTAATAACCATTTCACTCACAAAGGGATAGGCCACGCCATGAACTTTGATGTTATTGCCATATTTAAAAGTTGCGGACTTAAAGACATCACCCGACACCGTTAAATACTCGGCCTTGACACCCAATTTTTGCGACTTCGAAATCCAGTAGCGAATTTTGTCGTAGGTGACGTTCTTGGCCTTGGCCACTAATTCAAGTTTATAGGTTTTAACTCCGTCCACCACCTCTTCACCCAGCACGGTCCCGTCATAGTCACGAAAATATTGAGTGGAGGCGATATCGCCATTGGCGGCCTGGCCCATCAGTTTTTGACGAGCAGAAATACTGACGGGTTTTTTTAATCCGGGTTTATAGAACCACAAAACGCGGTCATTAAAAATAATCACTTCACCTTTTTGTCGTGGTGGCGAGGTTACTTCGGCCAGGGCATCATTGCCGCGACATTTAATTTGATACACAGCTTGATTGGTTGTTTCATTTTCTTTCGTTGTGATGTCGGCGGTCCAATTAATTCCCTCAAGAGAAACCGTGGCACCGCGCCCTCGGTCACTGGTTTTAAGCAAATCTTCCGCCGCAACTTTGGGTGCTGCTGCCTCGGCACTCGAAAACATCAGCCCCGATACTATCAACATTACGGAAATCATCTTCTGGTTCCTCCAAGCAAATCTGCCACGCGCATGCGCATCGTTCGAAGCACGGCAAAATATGTAGTCAACAACGTTAAACCTAAAATGACAGCACCAGCAATAAAGAGAAAGGGCGTGTTGGCGACCAGTTTCAACTGCAATCCATCGGGAACACCGGGAGGATGATAAATAATTTTGGCGGCGTTGATTAAGCTAATCGCAACATAGCCAAGCACGGCGCCAATCACGAGTGACGCCAGGGCAAGCCAAAACGATTCATTCACAAACATGCGACTGACTTGTCCGCGTCGGAAGCCAATGGAACGATACATGCCAATTTCCTGTAGTCGCTCAACCACCGTCATGGTGGTGGAATTTAAAACGGAAAAACTAATGACCGTTGCCAAGACGATTCCAATGAAGGAAACAAGGGAGTGCAGGAACTGCATGGTGCCTGTGTAATATGGTGATAAACGCTCTTCATCCCAGACCACAACTTCCACCGGCACTCCTGCTTGCTCAAGCTTCGAAGTTAAGCGGGCGGCCACTTGCTTCGTTTGCGAATCATCTTTGAGCCAAATCGAATAGCGCCCGATATTTTCCGTGTCGTATAACTGTTGCAATTTTTTGTAGTTGATATAGATGGCAGAATTATCTGTTTCCCGAAAACCGGTATTGAAGTAGGCCACAACTTCAGCATCAATGGCATTTAAAGAGCCTTGCCAGGTTCCGGAGATCAATTGCACATTGGCATCGCCACCTTCGTCATGAACTAATTTTTTTCCAAGTCCAAAGGCCAACCCCCGGCTCAAGGCCAGGCCACCCAATTCTTCAGGATAATTCCAAAGTCCCCTGCCCTTTGCAAAATACCCATTTTTTGCAATCCATTTTTTGACCTCAGGCTCGCTTTGCACTCGCTGATCGACCAATGGTTCATAACCTTTGGCATAAAAGGGCACCGAAATTCGTCCGTTACCGATCAAACCTGCGCCCGACAATTGATGTTCAAAATAATCCACCTGCGGGTCGTCGTGCATAACCTGTTCGATAGCAACTTGAGCATCATGGGAAATGCTATATTTAAGCGGCTTGTATTGAAATTTTTCAAAACCATCTTTGGCAAATAAGGCCAAATGCCCTGTGTGCATGACATAAACGGTGTAAACGCGCAGGTAATTCGAAATCCGATTGACATACCCGCCGAGGAGAAGAATTCCGGCAAACCCCAAGGCAATGGCAGAACCTGTGGCCAAATTACGGCGCATATTTCGACTAAGATTTCGAAGCGCTAAAAACCAGAGCTTGCTCATACTTGCACGGCTCCGTCTTTGATATGCACCACGCGCCCGACTCGATTGACAAGTTTTTCGTCATGAGTGGAAAACAAAAATGTTACTTTTTTATTTTTGTTGAGCGAGAGCATGAGATCAATAATTTTGCCCGAGTTTTCAG
>JAHFAA010000019.1:0-6414 GCA_023250775.1 Bdellovibrionales bacterium | reverse complement strand
TGGCTCATCGGCCAAGACTAAAAGCGGATGACCGGCCAAAGCGCGCGCAATCGCCACTCGCTGGCGCTGACCACCGGATAATTGATCAGGTCTGTTTTTCATATATTGTTCCAGCCCGACCTCGGCAATGGCCTCTTTCACCCGTCGCGCGCGTTCTGATTCACTGACTTCGTGATTGATCAAAAGAGGTAACTCCACATTCTCATACACGGAAAGAACCGGAACTAAATTGAAGGACTGAAAAATATAGCCGATCTTCTGATTGCGCAGATCACTTTGCCGATTGTCACTCATCTTGGAGATATCGATGCCATCAATCCAAACAGCTCCCGAATCGGGAATATCAATGCAGCCAATGATATTGAGTAAGGTACTCTTGCCTGATCCTGAAGCACCAACCACGGCGGTAAATTCGCCGCCATGAATTTCCAAATTGACAGTTTTGAGAGCATGGATGCTGGTCTGTCCGAGTTGATAACTTTTACTAACACCTTCTAGTTTTACAATCGTTTTCGGCATTAACAAATCCTTCGTATAAACGTTCACTCACCAAGTATGGCGATATCCGAGCGTAACGGCTTCTGCCACATTCCCCTTCAGTTCGGAGTCTTGCTCACCGGTCGTCACGCCCACAGTGGCAAAGAGTGTTCCGGCCTCTCCAATGGCATTTTCTGAGCTTACGAATGAGGACGTCGATCGGTCTTGAATCGAGGCCAGCACACGCCCATAAAGTGTCCAATCCTTAAATTTAAAGGCATCAGGAATTCTAAGGGAAGCAAATAAGTAGTCTTGACCAGGAAAATTCAATCCATTCCTTTGCACACGGGCCGCGTTTTGTTGCAGATGCATTAATTGTACAATATTTTTTGCCGTAAGCGCAGTCCAGACTCCTAAAACTTCATCATGACCATAACCCATTTCCTGAAAAACCCATTCCAAACGAACATCATTACCATTTTCAAAGACATATCGCAGACCAGTGACTGAATATTTGTAGATATATTTGCTACTCTTTTGGTATTGGGCCATGACAACGGCGTTCGCGGCATCACGGGTTGGGTACCAGACTGAAGAACCTTGCTCCTGACTGGCATCGATATAAAATGAAAGGCCCTCACGCAGCTCGATATTCAGATACTCCCCTACCCAATATTGCGACTTGGCCTTCTGACCTAAGACAAGCCCGATATAATCGGCGCCGCCGGCCCATGAATATTCACTTTTAAGCACAAATTTTTTGGAAAAATTTTCTTCTGCGACAAATTCCGGATCACCATTGCCCGAGATTTCCATTAAGAAAACCTCGCTTAATTCTTGGATGGGAGTGTAATTCACACGAAGCAGATGATGGCCTCGCGTGTCGTACAAAACATCTTTGGCCTGAACTGTTTCATGGAAAATCTGATTGCTGGGACTGGCGGCCTCCGCTGGCCCCCATTGATAATTTTGTAATCCGTAAGTGAGTGCCAACTTTTCAGACACCGTATAGGAAGCATCAGCTTCACTCCACTCGATTTCGCCATCTGTTTTGGAGTCCTGCTGATTGTCTCCCCAAGTTGTTCTCGTCAAGGTTCCAATCAGTCGCGGGCGAGCACGAATGACAAAGGGATCTTTGATCAATTTCACATCAGGTCGAAGTTCGGAAGTTCCAAGCCACTGGGCCAATTGTAAAGTGTTATTGTCGGGATTAAGAGGCGAATCAACCAACTCCCGATAGCTGCCGGCATTCCACCACGAGACGGAGGTTTGTGTCGTCAACTCAGAGGCGAGAGACATCTGGACAGGCACCCAAAGCATGAAGAGTGCAATCAGTATTTGCATGGCATTAATGATATCTTTACTGCTTTGGTTTGTACTGAGAATAATGCAGATCAGTTCCGTTTTTGTAACCAGCATAATATTTTTTGGCAATGGCATTTACCAGCGGATCAGTGACACCATTTAAAAAAGTATAATTGCAGTTGTCCTCACGGTGGTGATGGGCGTGCTGCTGTTTTGATAAAAGCAGTTTGCTGCGGGCCAAAAAATTAACAATAGTCGACTGGGAGTTATGGCAAAGGTAATGGGAAACTTCGGCAACCGAAGACAAAATCCCGATATACACCAAAGTATAAAACATCACTGGTTTAAGCTGAAAGAATGAAGATAGGTATAAAATGGCGCTGAGATAAAACACCAGCCAGACTTTGGACCCGGTCTCAACAAAATAAACAACAAAAATATTCCGATCTTGGTACCTTGGAGTTCGATGATGCAAATGGAAATTGGCAATCAAAGGTCCGGCCCATGAGTTGTAATTATCATTGTTGTCCATGTACAAATGGACCAAACCATTAAGATAGTCTGTCACAAGCATGGCGGAAACAAAGGCCACGATCTGTCCCACCCATCCAATAGAAAGAGTAGAGACTCGAAATAATAATAAAATCTGCAAGGAAACATTGATTATTGAAACGGCCTTCCCCAGCAACTTGTATTGCCTCTTCTCTTCGTACCGCTCCATGGCCAGATTGAACTGTTGCTGTTTTAGCTCTAAATCCTTTTCCATGGGGCGATAATACAGGATGTTGCATAAAATTACGCTGACAAAATTTGGCCAAAAGGACTAAAGTTGTCACACCTTTTGGGAGTGCCTATGCTTTGGTTAATTGTCATCGAGTGGTTATCAAGATTAGTTTTTGTTGTCCTGCTGTTTCTTTCCTTTTGGTCAGTCACCATCATGATCGAGCGACGGCGCTATTTTAAAGCGCTGGCGCTTCCTGCAGATCACTTCAAAAAAATGATTAGAGAAAAAAATAAGGCAGCATTGTCCGCGGCCATGGCCAAGGATGAGAGCTTGATCGGAAAATGTTTGACTGAAATTGAAAAATTTAAGTCAAACGAACAAATCGACAAGGCCTTTGAGGTTTTTATCAGTGAGGAAAGAAAAAATCTTGAAAAAGGTTTGCCAATCTTAGGCACACTCGGTTCTACCACTCCCTTTCTCGGACTCTTTGGAACCATTCTCGGCATCATCGTGAGTTTCGGCGAACTATCTACCGGCAATGGAAGTACCAATTCTGTGATGTTTTCGCTGGCCGAGGCCTTGCTCTTAACCGCCGCCGGTTTGGTGGTCGCCATCCCGGCCGTCGTGGCCTTTAACTATTTTTCACGCAAAGTCCGTCTTGTTTTAAGAGAAACCTCAACGGTCAAAGATCTCTATCTGGCCTACAAAGAGTAAATCATGGCAGGCAAAAATCTAGACCTGGAAGATTCTGACGGCATTAATGACATCAACATCACACCTTTTGTCGATGTGGTTCTTGTACTGCTGGTAATCTTTATGGTCACCGCTCCAGTCATGATCAAAGAAAGTCTCAAAGTCAATTTACCCAGAACTCTCACCTCCGATCTCAGCACAAAAACCAATTCCATTGGTGTGGCGATTACGAAAGAAGGTCAGGTCCTTTTCAATGGCGCCTTGCTCTCCGAGGAAAATTTGCAGCAGGAATTACAAAAGCTTCAGGCCACCGCTCCCGATACGACATTTTTAATCAGCGCTGACACCGATGCTCGCCATGGCGATGTGGTCAAGATGATGGATCGGCTTAAAAAAAACGGGCTTAACTTTTTTGCCTTACAAATTGAAAAGATCAAAGAAGCACCGTGATGAAGAGCTTCGCCCTAAAACCTTGGCAAGTTTCAATCTCTCTTCACCTCTTTTTCGTCAGCATTTTTATTTTACTCACCTTGGTGCGGCCATATCACAGAACGCTCTATGAAGTCCCCATCTACGTGAAGGAACCAGAATCCGTTCAGCAGATTCTGGAAGTCAAAGAAAAACCCAAAGTGGTTTTAAAATCCGTCAATCAAAGTAAAACCACACCCGTCACAAAGGCGCGTGAAGTTTTTGGTGTCTCGCGCCACTCCTATACCGACAGCACCGGTGAGGGCGTGGACGTCAGTGCGAAAATGGGCAATACCGTCGCCAAGGAAGCTGACAAAGAAAAGCTCAGCAGTACGGACCTCGATTCACTTCCCACTCCTACAGAAGAATATCTCGTTAGTGAAATGCCCTCTCTTGTCACAGAATTTAAACCGGCCTATCCACCAGAAGCGAAGGAAAAGCAGATTGAAGGTGCTGTCACCATGAATATTCTCATCGACGAAAAAGGCCATGTTCGTCAGGCCACTATTTTAGACGGCCCGGACATTTTTCGTGCGACGGCACTTGAAGCGATCAGGCATTTTATTTTTAGGCCTGCCAAAGTTGACGGAAAGGCGGTGGCGGTTAAAATTCGCTACATCCTGCGTTTTAAGTTGGAGTATTAGATGTCTCTTTTTCGAATGATCTTGTTGATTCTTTTTACCTTCTCTTTGCAAGCGCAGGAAACGGTGAATATTCAAGGTCGCTTATGGGAAAAAGGTACTAAAAAACCGTTGGTCGAGGTCAGCCTTTTTATTCTTCCGCATAAGCTCAAGGCCGTCACCAATCAAAAAGGCGAATTCAGTTTCACCGATGTTCCCAAATCCGAATGCGAAGTTATCATCAACTTATCCGGATATAATAAATTCCAGCAGGCCAACTTTTGTTCCAGCTCACGCGAGCAGCTCAATTTATATTTAGAAAAGGTTTCTTATACTGTATTTGAAACAACCGTGAGCGCCAAGGTGACGAAACGTGATGATCAGGCGCAAAGCTTGACTCAAGATGAGTTTTTGAAAATGCCCGGCTCTTTTGGTGGAGATCCGGTTCGGGCGGCGCAAAACTTGCCCGGCATCGGGCAATCGGGAGGAAGTGCTCAGGTCATCGTTCAAGGCGCTGGTGTCGATGATACCGGCTATGCCATTGATGGCCATCGCGTCCCAAATATTTTTCACTTTGCCGGGCTTTCCAGCATTGTCACCCCAGAGGCGGTCGAACGCATCGATTTTTTACCCAGCGGTTATGGCCCGGAATATTCCAAGGCCATCGGTGGGATTATCGGACTGACAACCTCGACTCCTAAAACTGATCGCTGGCATGGTATGGCCTTCGTGGACTTACTCAACACCGGGGCCATGGTGCAAGGGCCGGTTGATGACAAGTCTTCGCTTCTTGTTTCCGGGCGCTACAGCTATATCGGTCAAGTGCTTAAGGCCGTGGCCAAGACCGATTCCGATTTCGCCCTTACCGCCGCACCAACTTTTTTTGATATCACCAGTATTTATAAACGCAAACTCAATGAAAAAAATAATTTAAAGGCGACTTTTGTCGCCAGCCGCGATGATTTGTCGCTGATCCTCAACAAGGCCGCAGGAAACGATCCTGCTCTTCGGGGAAATTTTAAAAATACTTCCACTTTTTTTCGTTTTATTCCTCAACTCACGACCGAATTTGATGCCCACACGAAATTAGAAAATTCACTGGCGCTTGGCCGTGACACAATCCTGTTCGATATTAACGGCCGCTACTTAGACATCGATTCAAAAGTCATCTCTCATCGCACAGAACTCACTAAAGAGTGGTCATCGACTTATAAAACCTATCTGGGTTTGGACAACTACTTCACCAGCAGTACAGTGAAAGTAAATTTGCCCAACTTTTATATGGTTGGTGGCGTGAACAATCCATTCTCGGTTGGTGAGCAAAGAAAATTTACGGTGAAAGGCAACGAGAGCGAATTAGGCGCTTACCTCCGTCAGGAAATTAAACCTTCGGCCGATTCGAAATGGACCTTCTTACCCAACTTTCGGCTGGATCGCTTTAGCGTCAATAAAGATACCAAGCTGCAACCACGTTTTCAGCTGCGATACCAGTGGGACACCTCTCTCTTGCTTCGTGCCTCGGTGGGGCAATATGTTCAACCTCCCCGACCGGAAGAATCTTCGCCCTATTATGGAAATCCGGGACTCAAATCCCCCTATGCTATCCACTACACCACAGGATTTACCAAAGATTTTAGAGAAGGAAGTTCCCAGGTGTTGGAGTTAACCAACAATTATTGTTATAAAGATTTAAAGAAAGTTGTGGTGGCCGATATTCAAACCAATTACGCCAATAAGGGGACTGGGAAAATTTATGGCGCCGAAATTCAGGCGAAATATCATATGAATAGTTGGACCTCACAGGTTGTGTACACCTATTTACATAGCCGTCGTACCATCCCCGCTCTTGGCACCACGCCTTCGGAATTTGATCAAACTCACAATCTCAACTTGATTGGTGGATATACTCACGGCCTTTGGTCCTACTCAACCCGTTTCCGTTATGTCACCGGAAATCCCTACACCCCGGTTGTCGCCGGAACTTATGATGCCGACAACGATGTCTATATTCCCACCCGTGGCGCCATTTATTCGCAACGCTTCGACACCTTTAAGAGTCTAGACATCCGAATTGACCGCAAGTTCGTATACGACACCTGGATCCTGACTGGATATTTGGATGTGCAA